>JBEKUQ010000257.1:0-4898 GCA_049514835.1 Verrucomicrobiota bacterium
GGTAGCCACGTCGCACCACCAGCGCGGGGGCAGTCCCGACTTGTCGGGAGCCCTGCCTTTCGCGGTTCGCCTTTGATTGAAGTTCCACTCAATCCCGCGTTTTACCTTTGAGTTTTACGGGCGACAGCGGTTAAGCTCGGTTGATGAAACATACAGGCATGGCGCGCCGCGCCGCCTTCAGAATAATCTTTGTCTCGTTTGCGACCACGATGGTCGCTTGGGGCATCGCGGTCGCTTTGCGCTTTCTTGAGCCGCAGTCGCACTTTGTTTACATGGTTTGTCTTGTGGTCACGGCGGTGTTGGGATCGCTTTGGTTGCTCTTCGCCCTCTTCACCGTTTATTTTTTCCGCGACCCGGAGCCAAATCCTCCGTCCGCCCCCGGTCTGGTGGTCTCCCCTGGCCACGGCAAGGTGGATGCCGTCGAGCAGATTATCGAACCCCAGTTCATGGGCGGGCCTTGCCACCGCATTTCCACCTTTTTGTCCGTCATTGATGTGCATGTGCAAAATGCGCCCGTCGCGGGGAAGATCGTCCTTTTCCAGCGCACCGCCGGCCAGTTCCTCAGCGCCCTCAAGGCGGAATCGGGCCTGCACAATGAGAACGTGCTCCTCGGTTTTGCCTCCGCCGAAACTCCGGGCGAGAAAATCGGCGTGCGGCTCATCGCCGGCGTCCTGGCCCGGCGCATCGTGCCCTTTGTGCAGATGGGCGATGAACTCCGCCGGGGCGATCGCCTGAGCCTCATTCAATTCGGTTCGCGCTGTGATCTCTACCTCCCGCTCCATTACAAAATCAGGGTCCATCCCGGCGATAAAGTTGTTGGCAGCCAGACCGTCATGGCCGCAAAATCCTGACTTATGGAAAAAGGTCGTCCAACCGAGGAAAGCGAACGGCCTCAGCCGAAGCTCAGAATCTATTTCCTGCCCAACTTGATGACGGCAGGCAACCTGTTCTGCGGTTTTGTCGCGCTGACCAAAATCGTCGAGGCCAAGATTGGCGCCGATGGCAAGCTCGAACCCAGCGCCTTTATCGAGATCAAATGGGCCCTCGCCTTCATCCTCCTGGCCTGCATTTTTGATCTGCTGGACGGCCGCTTGGCCCGCATGGGCGGGGTGGAGAGCGCCTTCGGCCGCGAATTTGATTCGCTGGCCGACTTGATCTCATTCGGGGCCGCTCCCGCCTTCCTGGTTCACCGCGTCGTGCTGCGCGATGTTTTTAAAGACACTCCTGAAATCGGCTGGTTTATCGCCTCCATCTACTTGATCTGTGGCGCCTTGCGGCTGGCCCGCTTTAATTGTCTGGCCGCCATGCCCGGCGGCGGCGGCGGCAAGGAATTCCTCGGCTTTCCCATTCCATCCGCGGCCGGCCTGGTCGCCTCGGTGACGCTTTTCCTCATGTGGGGCGAGACGGATGAAAAGGATTTCGCCACCGGCTTGTGGCGATACCTTTTGCCCGGCCTGATGCTCTTTCTCTCCTTTATGATGGTCAGCGAAGTCAAATATCCCTCCTTCAAAACTCTCGATCTGCGCGCCCGGCGCAGCTTTACCAAGACGGTGGTCACGGCGCTCTTCATCGGTTGCCTGATCGTGCTGCGAAAACACGTCCTCCATTTCATTCTCCCCGTCATTTTCACCGCCTACTTGCTCTATGGATTCGTCCGCCCGCGGATTTCGCGCAAAGTGCGCGAGGACATCGAAGAAGAGACCGAAGACGACGACGAGCCGACGCTCACCCCCTGACATGCTATTCAATCTCCCTCCTGCCCTGGTCGCGGGCCTGACCGGATTTCTGAGCGGATTCCTCCTCTCCGTGCCTGTCGGGCCGGTCAACCTCACCATCATGAACGAAGGGGCGCGGCGCGGCCTGCTCTGGGCTTGGATGATCGGTATCGGCGCGGTCGCCATGGAGGTCATTTACTGCGCCCTGGCCTTCACCGGATTCGCCGCTTTCTTCGACACGCCCATGATGAAGGCTGGCATGGAACTGGCCAGCTTCGTCTTCATGCTCTATCTGGGCGTCCTGTTTTTGAGCGTGCGCAAGGTCGAAATGCCCACCGCCGTGGAAGAACGCATCAAAAAAAGATTAAATCCCCACTCCGCTTTTGCCATCGGTTTTGTCCGCGTCATGGCCAATCCCGGCGTCTTCGCTTTTTGGATTGTGCTCGCGGCCAATTTTATCTCCCACGGCTGGGTGCAGCCGACCTGGCCCGGCAAGCTCTTCTGCGTCGCCGGCGTGGCCGCCGGCACCAGCCTTTGGTTCAGCGGCCTCAGCTATGCCGTCTCCCGCGGCCACCGGAAATTCACGGAACGGACTTTGCTCCGCATGGAACATTGTTCGGGCTTTTGCATGCTGGCCCTGGCCCTCATCCACGGCGGCTACATGGCCTGGCAAATGGCCAAACATAGAATCTAAACCTGATGTTTAATACTTATGAATGTCACCTATTACGGTCACGCTTGTTTCGCGGTGGAACTGCGCGGTCGCGCCCTGCTCTTCGACCCCTTCATCTCCGCCAATCCCCTGGCTTCAGCCATTGATCTCAAGGCCGTCCCCGCGGATTTTATTCTCGTCTCCCACGGCCACCAGGACCATCTGGCCGACGCCGTGCCCGTGGCCCAACGCACCGGCGCGACCGTCATCGCCAATTACGAAGTCGCCACCTGGCTCGGCAAAAGCGGCGCCGCCAAGGTCCATCCCCTCAACCACGGTGGCGCCTGCTCTTTTGATTTCGGCCGCGTCAAATTCGTCAACGCCATCCACTCCAGCAGTCTGCCCGACGGCTCTTATGGCGGCAATCCGGGCGGATTCGTGGTGGAGAGCGCCGAAGGAAATTTCTATTATTCCGGCGACACCGCGCTGACCATGGACATGAAACTCATCGGCGAATCCACGCCTCTTACTTTTGCCGCCCTGTGCCTCGGCGGCAATTACACCATGGACGCGCCCGACGCCCTCAAAGCCGCCCAGCTTCTCAACTGCAACCAGGTTCTGGGCGTTCACTTCGACACCTTCCCCCCCATCAAAATTGACCACGAGGAGGCCTGCAAGCTGTTCCAGGCCGCCGGCAAAAAGCTGCACCTTTTGAAAATCGGCGAAACCCGCCGCTTTTAGGCGCGGCGCAGCGCGCAGCGGGCAGCCCCTGTAGGGCAGGCCTCCGGCCTGCCGGTTTGCGCGGCTTCCAGCCGCGCGGAGTTTTGACTGGATTTTGCCTCGCCTTGACCTATGCTTTTGCGGCAGAGGCATTTTATGCTGACAAATTACATTCAATGCGCCATGCGCCGCGCGCACTACGAAGTCATGGAGAATGGCCGCTTTTTTGGTTCCATTCCAGAATGTCGTGGCGCGTGGGGTGAGGGGGCCACGTTAGAGGAGTGCCGGGAGGAATTGGAGGGTGCCTTTGAGGCTTGGATGATCGTCGCTTTGCGTCACGGCGATCCTCTGCCGGTGATGGATGGCATTGACCTCAATGTCAACGAGCATGCCCAAGTCGCTCTGGTGGTTTGAGCCGCGCTGGAGTTACATTCCGCGGTTGAAAAAGGAAATAGGGGAGGTGTTTCAGATCAAAATGTAGCTGCGAATCCTCGCGGTTGCGATCTTATTGACAGTTCTGCTCGCGTACTTTGTTAAGCGCGCGATACCTGATTTTGAATTCGACTGGGCCGGCCGTCTCGCGCTGAGCATCGGGGGGATTGCTCTCGGGATGGTTTGTTTCTTTGGCGCCTCCTGGCTGATACCTCCTATCATCCAGGTCAACGCCAAAGGCATCTCGCGACAGGAGGGCCAGCACGTTTGTTGGCGCTTGCGTGCTAATATTCGACAGTTGACAATTGACACGACGGACCTGGCGAGGCCCCGCTTGATCATTGAGGCAACGGGCAAGAAACCCCTCCAGTGCGGCATCGCGGCCAAATTGAGCAGCGCGTCGCTGGCGGCATTTTTGCGCGCCACATTTCCAGAATTGGCCGTGGAGGAGAAGAAATGAAACCCGCGTTTTACTGCCAAGGCCGCAGGATAGACGACAGAGGAGTGCGCCCGTCCTCGGGCGCAGCAAGCCCGGACGACCCGGACGCAACCATTTTTTCCAGGGCTTATTTTCCCTAGCCCTTTGCTGCGCCCGGGGACGGGCGCACTCCGCCTTTGTAGTGTATCCCACCGTCTCCTCAGTAAGCAGCCCGCCTGAGGCCCCATGCGCCCGGTCGCCTCCGCCTCAATTCACCATTCTCAATTCCCAATTCTCCATTCACCATTTGAACCCCAATCCTCGTAACCTTTTGCGGTTAAGGTTTTTGCCTGAAATTCCGATGATAATGGATAAATGGACACAATTGAGCCGCAGAGCCTTTCCCTCTGCCAGCCAGCACAACTGACGCCACTCCCGCCATGCGCCTTCTCCTTGGCCGGACCGTCCGCCTTATGAACGCCTTGGCCAATCATGGAGTGGACTTCTACGTGGCGCACGAATCTCTTAAGGCCACCATTCTCACTTCGCTGCTCACGGTGTGGGTGCTGGTCGGGGTCTTTGTCTATCTCAACCGCTACACCAAACGCCGCTACTTCACCGTCTGGACGGCCGCCTGGATGTTTTACGTCCTGTGGCTGACGTTGAGCCTGGGCGATCTGTCGGGCCAATTCGCTCCCCTCACCATCATGGCCGAGCATTGGTGTGTCGCCACCACCGCCGTCTTCTTGATGTGGGGCAGTTTTCGTTTCCTCGGTTTGCGCGTGCGCGAAACCGCCTTTGGTTTGTTCCTGGCCTTCTTGTTTCTCTGGAGTTACCTCGGAGTTTATCAATTGGGGCGGCCCTTTCCGGCCGAGGTCGCCTTGTTCGCTCTCATTGGCCTGGCCGGCATGGTCACCGCCGCCGCCTTCGCGCGCCATCGTTGCCTCCGCGGTTACATCGG
>JBEKUQ010000258.1:0-4894 GCA_049514835.1 Verrucomicrobiota bacterium
ACATTGTTTTGAGAAGTTTGTTGTTCATGCGCGATCAGCGACGTTACGAACTGTATGCCGCCTGCGTGATGCCCGACCGTGTTCACTTGCTTTTCGAACCTCAAATCAAAGAGCAGGACCAGGAAGGCAAGCCGGTTTTCTGGCCACTCTTGGAAATTCTGCATTCGATCAAATCCTTCACGGCGCACGAAATCAACAATGCGCAGCAGACACCAGGCAGTCCAGTTTGGGAAAAGGAATCGTTCGACCGAATCATGCGCGGCGAAGCGGATATGGAGGAGAAGTTTCATTACATTTGCAGGAATCCGTGGGACTCGGGAGTCGCAAAGCAAGATGAGAATTATCCGTGGCTTTGGACAGCGAACGCTCCTCGGCGAGACGCCGAGGAGAGCACGCGGGACGCGCGCGCTCCCCAATCACCTCAAAAGAACGCGACCTCTGAGGATTCGGGCGTCGAGCGCTACTACCTCAAAGCCATGAACTGCCCGCACCACCACCGCATTTTTGCGGCGGAGCCGAGAAGTTATCGCGATCTGCCGTTGCGGCTGGCGGAATACGGTTGTTGCTACCGCTACGAGCAGAGCGGCGAGTTGATCGGGCTGATGCGCGTGCGCTCGCTCAACATGAACGACGCGCACATTTATTGCACGGAGGAGCAGTTCGCCCAGGAGTTCAACGCCGTCAACGAAATGTATCTCAAGTATTTCAAGATTTTCGGCATCGAGAAGAATGTCATGCGGTTCAGCACCTCGTCGCCGGAAGGCATGGGCAAAAAGTACGTCAACGAACCGGCGCTTTGGAAGAAGACCGAGGACATGGTGCGGCAGGTGTTGATTGACTCGAAAATCAATTATGTGGAGGTGCCGAATGAGGCGGCGTTCTACGGGCCGAAGATTGACGTGCAGGTCTGGAGCGTCATCGGCCGCGAATTCACCCTGGCGACCAACCAGGTGGATTTTGCGGTGCCGGCGAGATTTGGTTTGACGTATCGCGACCGCGACAACACGGACAAGACTCCGCTCTGCATCCATCGCGCCCCGCTGGGGACGCACGAGCGTTTCATCGGCTTTCTCATCGAACATTACGCCGGCAATTTCCCCTTGTGGCTCGCCCCCGAACAGGTGCGCGTCCTGACCATCGGCGACGAGGAAAAAATCGTCGCCTACGCCAAGTCAATCCTGGCCGAACTGCGCGCCAAACAGGTCCGGGCGGAAGGGGATTTCGGCACGGACAAAATCAACGGCAAAATCCAGCGCGCCGAGGAGGCCAAGGTTCACACCATGCTGGTGATCGGCCAGCGCGACCTGGAGGCCAGCCAGGTGAGCGTGCGCGTCCATGGCAAAGGCAACCAGGGCGCCAAGCCCAAGGCCGAAGTGATCGCCGCCATTCTCCAATCCATTAACGACCGGCAAGGTCAATGATGCGAAAGGATGCGGTAGAATTCCACCGGCCCGTTGGTGGCGGGGATGTTCACGGTTTTCAGGGTCCCGTCGCCCAGGATGTCGCCGCGCGGCTGCCAGTTGCCCAGCGTCAAGTTGGTGCGTGACTGGACCGTGTTGGTGACGCCGGCCTGGGAGAGGAACTGAAATTGGGTTGCGCCGGCGGCCGATTGCACGTTGATCAATTGCACCGGCGTCAGTGACTGCCCCACGACAAACTGGGAGGCGGCAAAGGAATTCAAATCCACATGAGTAGTGAAGCCGGCCATGGGGATTCCCAACTGGTTGGTGGGGGTCGAAAACGTCATTTGCGTAATGTCATTGGTGCTGAACGTCACCTCAAAACGGTTCGTTCCAGAGCTCAACACGGGCGGTGAGGGCCAGGTGGTGGCGGTCCCCGGCAAGCTCACATTCCCTTCATCCGCCCCGCCGACCAGGAAGACGTTGACAAAGACGGCGGAGTAATTGGCCGGGCCAGACCAGGTAAAAGCCGGGGTGGCGGCGATGTTGGTGGCGCCGTTGGTGGGCGATAAAATGGTGACCCGCGAGAGGAGGTTGGTGGTCAGTCCGCTGCACGCGAGGCTGAAGGTGAACAACTGCTGGCTCGGGTCTCCTTGGTTGACGTAAAACTGCCATTGACCGTTCGTACACTCGTTGATGAGGTTATCCAGTGTGCCCATTTCGAACGAGCTGGCTGATCCGCTGCTGTCGCCATAGAACGAACCATGGGGCGAAGACACTGTATTGGAAGTGATGAGAGCGGGGCTGACCGCGCCAATCCCCGGAAAAAGCACATAGGTCTCCCCGTAAACCGGATCCACCGATCGCCCAATGGTCAACGTCAACGTTGCGGTTACCGGGGCGGAACCGTAATAGTAGTTGGTATTGGGAAGCGATGCGCCGGGATTGTTCTGAAGATAAACCACCTCGTCCTGACGCAAAACCCGGTTGTAAATCTGGACGTCGTCGAGCTCTCCGTTATAACCGGACACGCCATTCTGTGCCGGGCTGGCCGGATCGGGGTTGCTCGAGTCGGTGACACACCCCAGCACGAGGATCTGCGGCGCGTTCAACAGACCGGTCGCACCGGCGCCGGACGCGCTCGGCGAACCGTCAACAAAAATTTGTTTCAAGCCAGTGGACTGGTCGCGCGTCACCACGACGTGGTGCCAGGAGTTGTCGTTGATCGGCTTGGCGCAGTACAAGGTGTCGTCCTCGCTGCCGCCGGTGTTAAAACCAATCACCCCGCCGGTCAGACAGACGGGGACCAAATCCCGCGCCACGCCGGGGACATCGGCCGCGACGATGCCCGCGCCGCCGCCCAGGAAAGAGCCGTTGTTGGTTTGCCCCGTGTTCTGTCCGGTGTTGAGCCAGAGAGATACTGAGAAATTGCCGGCCAGCACCGGCAAGAGATTGGTCGGAGCCGAGAGAAAGCTGCCGCCGTCGAAGAAGACCGACCCGGCCCCGGAGATGCTGTCCGCGACGATCGAGGGACCGCTGCCGCCGCCAAAAGAGCCGGCCTGCACCAGGTTGTTGCCGTGGCCGGAGACATCGGGGGCCTGGGCGGCGCCTTCATCAAAGTCGTAATAAGCCACGATGCCGCTGACCGGGACGACTTTCACCGGCTTGGCAGGGTTGAGGAAGAGGTAGGCCACCTCGCTTGGCTGCAATACCCGGTCGTAAACCTGGAGGCCGTCCAGCAATCCGTCATAGCCGGACACGCCATTCTGTTCCGGGCTGGCCGGGTTGGGGTTGCTCGAGTCGGTCACGCAACCCAGGACGAGAAGCTGCGGCTGGGTCAACAAGTCGGTGCTGGCGGCGGCCGCCGTGTCCGGCGAACCGTCAATAAAAATTTGTTTCAAGCCGGTGGACTGATCCCGCGTCACCACGACGTGGTGCCACGATCTGTCGTTGACGGAGGTGGCGGAATACAGCGTGTCGTCCTTGCTGCCGCCGGTGTTAAAACCAATCACACCGCCCGTCAGACAGACGGGGACCAAATCCAGCGCCACCCCGGGGACATCGGCCGCGATGATGCCCGCCCCGCCTCCGAGGAAAAAGCCGTTGTTGGGCTGGCCCGTGTTCTGTCCGGTCTTGACCCACAGGGAAATCGAAAAGGTCCCGGCCACCACCGGCAAGAGCGTGGGCGGGGCCGACAGAAAGCTCCCGCCGTCGAAGGAAACCGAACCCGAACCGGAGACGCTGTCCGGGCTGATGGCGGGACCCTTTCCGCTGCCAAATGAGCCGCCCAACACCAGGTTGTTGCCGTGGCCGGAGACATCGGCGGCCACGGGGTTGCCTTCGTCAAAGTCGTAGGAGGCCACCAGGCCGCTGGCCGAGGCGTTGGCCATGGTCGCGCCGGGGTTCTGGAACAGATAAGCCACCTCATCGCCGCCCAGCACGCCGGCATAAATCTGCACGTCATCGAGCAATCCCGTGTAACCGTGGCCCGACACGCCGCCCAGGGCAAAATAATTGGTGTCGCCGTTCAGGCTGTCCAGGCTTCCCGTCCCGGAAGCGTCCAGCGCTCCGTTGATATAGATCCGCTTTTGCCCGCTGGCCTGGTCCCGCGTCACCACCACATGGACGTAAGTGTCGCTATTATTGACGACCGTGGAGACGGAATGCAGGGTGCCGCCCAGGCCCGCGCCGTCGCCGGTATAAAACGCCAGTTTGCTTCCGGTGATCGCCACGGGGATCACCCCGTCCGCGCCCGGGGCATTGTAATTGAAGGCATCCATGACCACGGCGCCGTTCCGGGCGTCATCCGTGTCGCTCCCCACGATGTTGGGGGTGTTGAGCCAGAGGGAAACGGAAAAACTCCCGGCCAGCGTCGAGACCAAATTCGAGAAGAGATTCCCCGGATCGGTGGAGAAGGTCCAGAAGCCGCTGTCGCCGAAAAACTGGATGGCGCCGGCTCCCGCCGCGGCATCGGTGCTGTATTGCTGGATGGAGCTGCCCCAGTAGCTGGGCAGGCGGCTGAAACTATTCCCATTCCCGGAAGAATCCGTGGCCTTGGCGTCCGGGTCGTCGAACGTGTAATGGGCCACCAAGGTGTGCCCGTGCGACATGGTGCCCGCCCCAGGCGAACCTCCGCCCACGGAAAAAACCGAGTTGGCGTCCTCCTCCAATGTGGCGGTGGACACCCAGGTGGAGATGGGAACAGACAAGCTGTCGAGCGGGGTGGAGGCGACAATCAGGGCCGTCACGTTGCTGAGGTAAGTAACATTGAAGGTGTTGGTTCCAATGGGAAGCGTCACCGGCGAGGCCCAACTGGTGGCCGTGCCGGCCAGAGCAGCCCCGGTTACCTCATAGCTGTTGCGGCTGGCGTCGTTGGTGGAATCGTACACCTGGAGCGTTCCGGCCCACCCCGTTGGCCCCTGCCAGGCAAAGTCCGGTTGATTCACCACATTCGAGGTCCCCTGCATGGGGAAAGTAATGGCCAGGAAGGACAG
>JBEKUQ010000259.1:0-4874 GCA_049514835.1 Verrucomicrobiota bacterium
CGGCCTCCAACTCATGCCGATGACCTTCCGCACACTGGAGGAGGTGGATTACATCGTGCAGAAACTCCAGCCCACGCTGGAAAATCGCCTGGAGGCCAGGGGATTTGTGGCGTTGTTTTTCAGCGACACCGGCTGGGTGCGTTTTTTTTCCAAAGCCCCGGTCATCGGGCCGGACGACTTGAGGAAGACCAAGCTGTTTGTTGAGGCCGGCAACCCCGCGTATGTGGACCTGTACCGCTCGGTGCGGCTGAACCCGGTGCCGCTGGAAGCGGTGGACATTTTGCCCAATTTGCAAACCGGCCTGATCAACGCCGCTCCCCTGCCGCCCAGCTACGCGCTGGCCGGACAGGTGGACCGGGTCGCGCCAAACATGCTGGATCTGGCGTGGGCGCCGCTGGTGGGAGCCCTCGTTGTCAGCAAGAAAACCTGGGATGCCATTGCGCCGGAAACCCGCGACGCGTTGCGCCAGGCGGCGGTCGAGGCCGGCGCGGAGATGAAGGCGGAGGGCCGGCGCGAGAGCGTGGAATCGGTGGAGGCGATGCGCAAACGCGGGTTGACCGTTCATCCCTTGACGCCGGAGGCCGAGGCCCAATGGCGGCGCGAGATGGATCTGGTTTATCCCAAAATCCGGGGAACCATTGTGCCAGCGGATATTTTCGACGAGGTGACAAACCAATTGGCCGCCTATCGCGCTGCACAGCCGCATAAATGAGTGGCGCGGCGAATCCACTTACGCCGGCGCCAGACGGCTGCCGCCGGTGGCTGCGCGCGGGTGAAGACTCCCTCGTGACGATGGCGCTGGGCGCGCTGGTGATTTTGCCGCTGCTGGAAATCGTGCTGCGCCGATTGTTCCACAGCGGCATCAGCGGGGCGACGGCGATCCAGCAACATCTGACGCTGGTGATCAGCCTGCTGGGCGGCATGTTGGCCGCGCGCGACCGCCGCCTGCTTTCGCTTTCGACATTATCCCAGTTTCTCAAGGGGCGCTGGCAGGTTTTTGCGCGTGTCTATAGCAGCGCCGTCGCGGCGGCAATCAGCGTGTTCCTCTGCGTCGCGGCGGCGCAATTGGCCGCGTCGGAGAGGGAGGGCGGCAACATGATGGCTTATCAGATTCCGATCTGGACGGTGCAATTGATCATGCCGGTCGGCTTCGCGGTCATCGCACTTCGGCTGCTGTGGAACGCCTCTGACCATTGGGGCGGGCGGCTGGCGGCGTTGTTGCTGGCAGGCGGCATTGCCGGGATCGGGCTGCATCCGTTTGCCGCCCCGGAACAGTTGGTCGTGCCGGGGCTGATCGGCCTGCTGGCGGCGGTGATCCTGGGAGCGCCGATTTTTGCGCTGCTGGGTGGGGCGGCGCTGATTCTTTTTTGGGGTGATGGGACGCCCATCGCCTCCCTTTCGTTGACGCATTATTCCATGGTCACCAATCCGACGCTGCCGACGGTGCCACTGTTCACGCTGGCCGGATATTTTCTGGCGGAAGGTGGAGCGTCGAGACGATTGATCCGGGTCTTTCACGCGCTGCTGGGCCAGCTTCGGGGCGGGCCGGCGATTGTCGCCGTCATCGCTTGCGCATTCTTCACTTCGTTCACGGGAGCGTCGGGCGTGACGATCCTGGCGCTGGGCGGGTTGCTCATGCCAGTGTTGCTGGGGGCGGGATACACGGAGCGATCCGCGCTGGGGCTGGTCACGGGGTCGGGCGGCCTGGGTTTGTTGTTCCCGCCGTCGCTGCCATTGATTCTCTATGCCGTGGTGGCCAACGCCAACGCGGGCGCGGGCGAAGTGACGATTAAAAGGATGTTCCTGGGCGGGCTGGGCCCGGGGTTGCTGCTGGTGACGATGGCATCATTGATGGGCATCTGGCTGGGCCCGAAGAAGCCGGCCGAGGCCGCTCCCTTCGACGGCGCGGAGGCGGGCCGCGCGATTTGGGCGGCAAAATGGGAACTGCTGCTGCCGGTGGTGGCGCTGGCGGCGTTGTTCGGGGGATTGGCCACGCCGGTGGAGGCGGCGGCGGTCACGGCGCTTTACGCGTTCGTGGTGGAGACGTTTGCCTGCCGCGATTTCAAGCGGGCGGGCGACATTGCCCGCGTCATGGCGGAGGCCGGGCTGCTGGTGGGCGGGGTGCTGCTCATCCTGGGGGTGGCGCTGGGCTTCACCAACTATCTGGTGGACGCGCAAGTCCCGACCCACGCGGTGGAATGGGTCACGAGGGTTGTTCACTCGAAATATGCGTTCCTGCTCGCGCTCAACCTCTGCCTGCTGGCGGTGGGCTGCATGATGGACATGTATTCGGCGATCATCGTGGTGGCGCCGCTGATCGTGCCACTGGCGGTGGCTTACGGTGTGGATCCCGTTCACCTGGGCATCATCTTTCTGGCGAATATGGAACTGGGCCTGCTCACCCCGACGGTGGGGCTGAACATCTTTCTCTCTTCCTACCGTTTCGGCAAACCGGTGCTGCAGGTTTCGCGGGCCGTGATTCCGATGCAATGCGTCTTGCTGATCGGTGTGCTGCTCATCACTTATTTGCCCCCGCTGACCACGTTCCTGCCGCGCTGGCTGGGGCGGTGATTTCATCCCGGACATCGGTCTGCTCGACTGTTGATTGGGCGACTGCGCTCATAATGCATTTTAGGGCCGTGGATACGGCTTTGCTTCTGAGCCAGAGTTCCCAAAAGTAGTGGTATGATGGCTGGTAGGACGGACCCCAAACGGGGGCCAAAAAAGTGGCGCGCCCGGCGGGAATCGAACCCACGACCCACTGCTTAGAAGGCAGTTGCTCTATCCAACTGAGCTACGGGCGCAACCAATTGCATTTCAACGACCTGCAAAATATGCAAAACGGCAGTTAACGCACAATTATATACTGCAGGACTATGCTTTCCTCATGAGCGAGAACCGCGGCCAGCAATGCAATGCCCAAGTGAAAACCTGGCAATCGACACAGTACGCAAGTATTGTCCGGCACATTCCATCAGGCATCTACTATGCCCGTTTGCGCGTTAAAGGCAAGCTGATCTGGCCCTCGCTTAAGACGGACCAGCTTCCCATTGCCAAGCTCAGGCACGGCGATTTTGAGAAGGAAGAGCCAAAGAAAGCGGAGGCCGGATACGTGCAGGCCGCCAACAGAATCCTGCTTAAGCACTGCATTCAGGCTTATCGCCAAAAGGGGTTTCGTCCAGTTAAGCCCCGCATCCAAGCCGGCGCGCGATACAACAATCCCGCTCTTGGCATCATGCGCGAAAGTGAGCATGGAAAACAACTGCTGCTGTCTGAATCGCAGTGAATTGTCCCGTAATCTTGATTCGGCTCCGGGCCTCTGTTATCATCTCGCTGTGTCTAAACCCATTTTCCCCGTTCTCGCTCGCGTCTTAACCCCCGCCGGCCAAAGCGCCTTCGTGGCGGCGGGACTGCTTTTCCTCACCAGCGGCCTGCGCGCCGCCTCCACCGATTGGCCGGAATTCCGCGGGCCAACCGGCGACGGCCACGCTGGCGCCGTCGGTCTCCCCCTCCATTGGAGCGAGACCAATAACGTGCGATGGAAGTCCGAAATCCCCCTCTTCGGCTGGTCCACTCCGGTCGTCATGGGCGGCCAGGTCTGGATGACCTCCGCCACCGTGGACGGGCATGATTTCCATGCTATATGCGTGGATGCCGACACGGGAAAAATCATTTACGACGAAAAGGTGTTCCACTCCGACAACCCGGAGCCGCTGGGCAACGGCGCGGCCATGAATTGTTACGCCACCCCTTCGCCCGCCATCGAGCCGGGACGGGTCTATGTCCATTTCGGAAGTTTCGGCACCGCCTGTTTGGATACCGCCACCGGCAAGGTGATTTGGAAGCGCGACGACCTGCGTTGCCGCCATTATCGCGGCCCATCCTCCTCCGTGGTTCTCTACCAAAACCTCCTGATCCTGACCTTTGACGGAGCGGACTTGCAATACCACGCCGCTCTGGACAAACTCACCGGTCAGAGCATCTGGAAAACAGACCGCTCCGTCGCCTGGAACGACGAGAATTCCACCGACAGCATGACGCGGGAGGGAGACCGCCGCAAGGCCCACAGCACCCCGTTGATTGTGACCGCCGCCGGCCAGCCCCAGATGCTCAGTGTCGGCGCCAAGGCGGCCTACTCCTACGACCCGTCCACCGGCAAAGAGCTTTGGAAAGTGCAATTCGACGATTGGTCGGCCGCGCCCAGACCGATTTTCGACCAGGGTCTGGCCTTCATCGTCACGGGCCTGAACAGAACCGAATTGTGGGCCATTAAGCCTGATGGATCGGGCGATGTCACCAGCAACAACGTCGTCTGGAAATTCAAGACCCACGTCGGCAAATACGCCTCACCCATCGTGGTGGACGGTTTGATTTACACCGCGGCGGACCAGAGCTTCGTTACTTGCGTGGAAGCCGCCACCGGCCAGTCCGTCTGGACGGCACGCATCGGCGGCAACTTCGAAGCCTCCCCCATCTATGCCGATGGACGCCTTTACTTCTTCAACCAGCAAGGGCTGACCACCGTCCTCGAACCGGGGCGGACCTGCGGCATCCTGGCCACCAACTCTTTGTCCGAGACCTTCATGGCGTCGCCCGCCGTCAGCGGCAAGTCCCTTTTCTTGCGGGCCAAGAGCCACCTTTACCGCGTGGAAGACATGGCCTCCAACATCAGGTAGAAGCAGGCGGCCTCTTCACGAAGATGCGATCATTCCAGGATTCTCTGGTTCGAAACGTCACCACCGCCTCATGCCAGAACAGGGAAATCCACTCCCTCGCATCTGCCCTCAAGCCCGAAAGGGTGTGAGACAAAATCCTTCGTGGCTCGCCCTCATCCTAACCTTCTCCCCCTGGGAGAAGGAACACCCATCGGCGGT
>JBEKUQ010000260.1:0-4873 GCA_049514835.1 Verrucomicrobiota bacterium
CCCCAGCTTCACCCCCATCAGCGCCATCCGGATGAACAGCGTGTCCTTGTAACCGTTGCAGATGATCAGGCTCCCCTCCTGGTTTTGCATCGCCAGCCCCGCGAACAATTCCGGCTTGCTCCCCACTTCCAGCCCAAAACGAAACGGCCTCCCCGCGTCCAGGATTTCCTCCACCACCTCCCGCAATTGGTTCACCTTGATCGGGAACACCCCCCGATACACGTTCTGATAATTGAACTCCGCGATGGACGCCGCAAACGCCTGGTTGAGCGCCTCCACCCGGTGCCGCAGGATGTCCTGAAATCGGATCAACACCGGCAATTGCAGCCCGCGCCCCTTCGCCTCCTCGATCACGTCCGTGATGTCCACCACCGTCCCCGCCTCCCGCAACGGCATCGCCACCACGTGGCCCGCCTCGTTGATGTCAAAATAGCGCGCGCCCCAGCGCCGGATGTTGTACAGAGTGCGGGCGGCCTGGATGTCCCAGGGAGGAAGCGGGGAAGCGGGCTGGCTCATTTCAATTTCAAGCTGTCGCGCAATATAGGAAGCGGCGCGCGAATTTCAATAAAGCGTTGCAATTATTTTCCCCCTGCGCGTTTGAATATTCCCGCCGCCTCTGCTTTCATTCCCTCATGTCCATTTCATCTCTTTCCGCCATGGTCGCACATTGCCAGAAACGCCTCCGGCCCGCAACCTTTAACGACTACGAGGGCGCCGCCAACGGCTTGCAGGTCGAAAACTCCGGCGCCGTCTCCAAAATCGCCGCCGCCGTGGACGCCTCCCTCGCCACCGTCAAAATGGCCGCCGCCGCCCGCGCCGGCTTGCTCCTCGTCCATCACGGCTTGTTCTGGGGCCCCGTCATCCCGTGGACCGGCCCGCGCCGCGCCCTCCTGCAATGCCTTCTCCAAAACGACCTCGCCGTTTACAGCTCCCATTTGCCCCTCGACGCCCATCCCCAACTGGGCAACAACGCCCAACTCTGCGCCGCGCTGGGCTTCGCCCGTCTCCGCCCCTTCCTTGTCGAAAAAGGCCGGGCCATCGGCTGGCAGACCCGCGCCCGCCTTCCCCGCGCCCTTCTCGCCCGCCAACTCGGCCGCGTGCTGGGCCGCCCGCCCGTCGTGCTGCCGGGCGGACCGGACCTGTGCCGCCGCATCGGCGTGGTGACCGGCGGCGCGGGCAGCCAATTGAGGCTCGCAGCGGCCGAAGGCGTGGACACCTTCATCACCGGCGAAGGCCCGCACTGGACCTGCGCGCTGGCGGAAGAACTGGGCCTCAACGTCTTTTACGGCGGCCACTACGCCACCGAAACCTTTGGCGTCAAGGCCCTCGCCGCCGAATTATCAAAAAAATTCCACCTTCCCTGGACCTTCCTCGATCATCCCACCGGCCTGTGATCGTGCTCCTTCGGCCAGCCTCAAAACTCATCCCAAACTCCGGCCGGTCAAGCCTCAAGTGTCTCTTTGCTCTGAAACGACGCGCGGGCCAGTTCAATGAGCCGCTGCACCCGCAGCCCATCCGAAAAATCCGGCCGCGCCGGAACCCCCGCCCGCTGCCAACGAAGAAATCTTTCCCCCAACGATTGCACCAGCGCCACTCTCTCGTCCAACGACGCATCGCATTCCAACGGCTTGACCGCGACTCTTTCCGTCGGCCCGCTCTTGGGGCGCCGCCTCAATTCAAAACCGCGCGTGAACGACGCCGACGTCTTTTCCAGCGCCAGCCAACCCGCCTCCCCTTGAAATTCCCACGCGTGTTCATGCCCCCCGCCAAAGGCGCAGTCAAATATGACTTCCCCCGCGCAGCCGCTGGCAAATTCCGCCTCCAGCCGCACCCCCGTCTCCCCCGCCCCGGGAGTCTCCGGCTGGTAAACCAGCCCGCACCGCAGACGCCGCATTCTCCCCAGCAAAAACTCCAGATTGTAAAATACATGGCTGAAGTAAAACGACAGCGCCCCGCCTCCTTCCTCCGGCCGCGTTTTCCAGCCTTCCATTCGGTTGCGGATGTCATGGCTCAGAAACCGCCACTTCATTTTGCAATTCCGCACCCGCCCAATCGCGCCCCCCTCCAGCAGCTCCCGCGCCCGGCCCCATTCCGGTATTTCGGGAAAAAGAAAATCCATGACATGCGCCACCCTCTTCGCCCGCGCTCGTTCCAGCAACTCCCTCGCTTGCCCCGCGTCCATCGCCAGCGGCTTTTCCGCAAACACCGAAATCCCGCGCTCAATCGCGCACGCCAGGATCTCCTGCTGATGCCGCGGAATCACCGCCACCGCAATCGCCTCCGGCCGGCACTCTTCCAGCATCGCCCGCCAGTCGCTGAAAAACGCCACGCCCGTCCGCCCGCAATAATTCAGCAATCGCTCGCTCCTCTCCCCAAAAATCCCCGCCACCTCGCACTCCGCGATGCGTTGGAACGCGGGCAGCACCCCATACAAGCCAAAGCCCGATCCCGCCACCGCCATGCGCGTTTTCATGAACCGTTCTTCACCACGTGGAAATCCGGCAGCGGCACAATGAAATCCGATTTCAGCCCCCGCGCCTCCAGTTGTTTGCGGATCGGTTCCGCGTAATGCCACGCCAGCAATATCACGTAATCCGGCTGCTCCTTCAGCAGAATTTCATTGTTGACAACAGGAATGTGCTTTCCCGGCAGGTATTTCCAAAGCTTCAGCGACGTCGGTTGTTCGGCAATGTAAGCAATCCAGTCCGGATCCATCCCGTAATAATTCAACAGCGTCACACACCGGCCCGGACACGAATTGCCCGCCACCGATTTTCCCTCCGCCCCCGCCTTGAACATGAAACTGGCAAATTCCTTCTTCGCCTGCTTCACCCGCCGCGCAAACGCCGCGTACGTCTCCCATTTCCCCAGCCCCGCCTCCTCCTCCAGCGCCAGCAGCCGCGCCACGCTTTCCCCGGCCGGCCGGCCCTTTCCCTTCCTCGCATGGATGCGCAGGTTGCCCCCATACCGGCTGCCCCGTTCCGCGCCCGTGATGGTGAAATTGTAATAATCGAACAGCTTCACCAGCGAGCGCAGCGAATAGGTCCGCAAATGCTCGTGATAAATCGTGTCAAACTGCCCGCCCCGGATCACATCCAGCAGATAATGCGTCTCACTCACAAACACGCCGTCCTCCTTCAGCAGCAGCTCTATCCCCGTCACCACCTCCCCGATCGTCGCCATGTGCGCGAACATGTTCGTCGAGGTGATCACCGACGCCGGACCCCATTTCTTCTTGATTCCCCGCGCCGTCTTCGCCGTGAAAAACTCCTGCACCGTCTCGATCCCGTTTTCCATCGCGATCTTCGCGATGTTCGTCGGCTCCACCCCCAGCGTCCGCACCCCGTCCCCCTTGAATCCGCTCAACAGCGTCCCGTCGTTCGAGCCGATGTCAATCACCAGGTCGGCCGGCCCCAGCCCGTATTGCGCCGTCAGCGACTTGCTCATGGCCACCTGGTATTCCGAAAGCTCCTTCGTGATCCCGCTCCGGTAGGGGTAATCCGGGTGATAGACCAGCGCGCCGTCCACGCAATAATCTATCTGCCCCAGCGTGCATTCCGGGCACCAGCACATCCGCAACGGATACGTCGCCTCCGCCTCCTCCAGCATTTCCTTTGTCAACAACGTGTCGCACAGCGGCTGATGCCCCAAATCCAGCACCAGACGCAACCGGTCCGAATTGCAAACCTGGCACCGCGTTTGGTGGCCCGCCTTGACGCTGTGATGTGCTGGATACATAAGGTTTTTCGAGCCGCCACCATTAGGGCATCCGCCGCCCGATGGCCAGATAATTCACAAAATCCCCAGGCCCAAACATCCGCCGCGCGTCCACCACCACCTTCCCCTTCATCGCCCCCGCCAGCGCCGCCGATTTCAGCCCCGCGTACTCCGGCCACTTCGTCGCCACCACCACCGCGTCCGCCCCGCCCACCGCGTCCCTCCAATCCTCCGTCAACGCGAACCTCGTCCCCGCCAGCTCCCGCCGCGCGTTCTCCCCCGCCACCGGATCATGCGCCGTCACCTCGCAACCCCGCCCCGCCAGCTCCCGCACAATCGCCAGCGACGCCGACTCCCGCACATCATCCGTGTCCGGCTTGAACGCCAGCCCCAGCACCAGCACCTTCTTCCCCGCCAAAGGCTTCAACTTGCTCTCCAGCAAATCCACCACCTGCGACGGCTGCCCCTCGTTCACCTCCAGCACCCCCTGCAACAGCGCCATCGCCAGACCACGTTCCCGCCCCAGACTCCGCAACGCCTGCACGTCCTTCGGAAAACAACTCCCGCCAAAACCGCACCCCGGCAGCAAATAACTCAAAATCCCCGGATTCACCCGCCGCCCCGTCCCGTCCCGCGGATTCCATCTCCGGTCCAAATGCACCCCCGCCATCACCTCCAGCGCGTCAATCCCCCCGAGCGCCGCGCACAAATTCGCCAGCTCGTTCGCCGCCGAAATCTGCGTCGCCAAAAGACAATTACTCGCATACTTGATCATCTCCGCCGTCCGCGTGTTCACCTCCAGCTTCTCGCACCGCCACGCCCCGTACAACTCCCCCAGCAACCGCCCCGTCTCCGCGTCATCCCGGCCCAGCACAATCCGGTCCGCATCCATGAAATCCTCCACCGCGTTCCCCTCCCGCAAAAACTCCGGATTCATCCCCAGCCCAAACTCCCCCCGCTTCCTCCCCGACGCCTCCTCCAGAATCCCTCGCACCAATCCGTCCGTCGTCCCCGGCACCACCGTGCTCTTCACCACCACCGCCACAAACCGCCCCGCCGACTTCAACCACGCCCCAATCTGCCGCGCCGCCGTCGCCACATGCTGCAAATCAATCTTCCCCTCCACAGTCGGCGTCCCCACCGCGATCAAAATCAG
>JBEKUQ010000261.1:0-4859 GCA_049514835.1 Verrucomicrobiota bacterium
CGGTGGGGTTGGTGTGCCTGTTGCTGGGCGCCTGGTCCGCGGCGGCACAGATCGTCGTCACCAACGTCAGGACGGTCAATGTCACTCCCGGCAGTTTCTCCGTCGTCGCGGCCGTTTCGCCGCCGATGACTGCCTCGGAGACCGCCTCGATTTCCGTTTTCGCCGACGCGGCGGGCACCGTGAATCTGGCGGGAGAGGTGGGCGTGGAATACTATCCGCTGCACACTGGGGATCCGAGCCTGACCAATGCCTACGAGCGGCTCCTCGACTTGACGGCGCTGCGGCAGCAGACCAAGAGCCTGGGCCTGTTCCAGGCGCGGGTTTCCGGCTGCGCTCCCGGCACGACTTATTACTATCAACTCCAGGTTTCAAACACCAACGGGCAAACCGCGACGTGGCCGACGTCCGGACCGCTGCCGGCGGCGAGCACGGCCCTGGAAACCTCCTTTGTGTTGCAGTCCGAGCAACTGGTCATCACCCTTGATGATGCCAGCCCCGCCGGGGCCATTATCACACTCTCCAACACCAACACGCCCAGTGTATTGGCGGCGGTGGTGGGCGATGGGGCGGCGACCAACCAGGCGTTCTTCAGCGTGGCTGACTTGATAGCCGCGGCCGGAGGCACGAATTATCTGGCGGCTGGAAACCAGGAATATACCGCCACGGTGCTGGGGCCGTCCGGGCACGGCCTGTCGCAAACTTACAGCCTGGTGTTCCCAACCAACTTCCTGATTGGGTCGGCCTCGAGCGGCACACTGGGCGGAGGGCCGCCCGTGATGCTGAGCTTTGGCTCCGATGCGGTGCTGGCGGGAGGGACGGGAGTCATCCCGATCCAATTGAATGCCGGGACGAGCTTGACCAATGTCCAGTTCGTGCTGAACCTGCCGACCGAGGATTTCACGACATTTTTCCTTGAGTACGATCCGGCGGTGGTGGCTTCGACGTCGTTTCAGCTTCTCTCGCCCATCCGTTTGCAGATTGGTTTTACCGCGGCGGCCGGGCAGACTTTTCTGGGCAGCCAGCAGATTGCGCAGTTGAGTTTCTTGACGGCATCCAACCAGCCTTCGTCGTTTGTTGAGCTTGCGCCACAATCGCTGCAAGGTTTCAACGCGGACGGATCGAGTCCGGCCAGTCTGCTGGGTGCGGCGGGCCGGCTGGTGATCATTGGCCCGCAGCCGCTGCTGGAGGCAACGCGGACCCCGCAAGGGGCGCGCAATCTGGTGCTCTACGGAACACCCGGCGACAGCTATCAAATACAATACTCCGTGAATTTGGCCCATCCGGAAGTTTGGACCAATCTGGTGCGGGTGGCGCTGACCAATCTGAGCGCGGTGATCTCGAACTTGGATCGAAGCCAGCCGGCGATATTCTATCGGGCCTACGAGTTCATCGCGGCCACGCCGATCCTGGACGTGGCCATCGCGCCGCCCGGCGCGAACGAAACGCTGGTGCTCTATGGCACGCCGGGTCAAGCATACGAAATTGATTACACGACCAATCTCGGTTCGACCTGGACCCTGTTGGAGCGGATTCCGCTGGCCACTCCGTTCCAATTGATCACCGGGCTCAGTTCGAGCAACCAGGCGGTGTTTTATCGCTACGGGGCGCTGAACGCCGATCCGCCCGTACTGGAAGCCTACTTGTCGGGGCAGAGCCCGAGCCTGCTGGCCTACGGGCTGGCCCGGACCAACTATACCTTGCAGTCGGCGACCAATCTCTCCGGCACGGTGGCGTGGCATCCCGAACTGAGCTACACGCTGACCAATTCGTATCTCTGGATCAGCAACGTCGGACGGGGCGCTCCCGATATTTTCTATCGGCTCAAGCGGCCGTAGTCCGGGAGCAATTCATTTTTTGGAGATCATTTCCGGTTTCTTAATCTTAATCCTGATCTTAATTCTACTCTTCAAACTGCGATTGAGATTAGGATTAAGATTAGGATTAAGATTAAGATTAGGATTAAGATTAGGATTGGGATTAAGAGGGGAACACAAGAATGCGAGGTGCGCCCCGTCTTGGAACGATTGAGAATTGGTCATTGAAAATTTGTCATCTGTCATTCAAGCAAAGTGAAATGAACCCCCGCAGGCCGGCCTTCGAACTTTGAACTTGCACCGCGCGATTCAGTGTGTTGGCGTTGTTGCGCTGGTTTTCCTGGCGCGGGCGGGGGAGGCGGCTGAAGGCGGTGACGCAAAGCAATTGCCCTACGGCGCGGTCTCAGACCGTCTGCTCAATTTGCCCGCGGATTTGGCCAGGCTACCCCAAAGGGCGCCGGCGCGCGATATTCCGGGGCGCCGCATTCCTGAATTGATCATGTTTTCCGAGCTGGCGGCCGGACCGTTGACCAACCGCGCCGTCCCGCTGTCCGAGGCCAATACGCTGGCCCACCTTAATTTCCAGCAAAGACGTTTTGGCAGACTCCAGGCCGGCTCCGGCGCAATCAGAGTGTTCAATCCCGAGGTGGTGCTGGTCCAGTTCCGCGGGCTGGCGCAGGTGGGCGCGTTGCGCGTGGAACCGATGCGGGAATGGGAAGCGGTGGGCGCCCTGGCGGGGCGCGCGGACGTGGCGTTTGCGGTCTTGGACACCTTCGAAGAGCGGCAGTTTACGCCGGATGATCCGCTGATTGGCCTGCAATGGCATCATCAGGTGATCGGGAGTTACCAGGCGTGGGACTACAGTCTGGGCCGGCCATCTGTGACGATCGCCATCGTGGATACGCCGTTCCAAATGGATCATCCGGACCTGGCCGGCAACACGGTGGGCGGGTGGGACGTGGTGGGCAATGAGCCGGTGAATTGGAGCGCGGGGATTGCGCATTCGACGCTGTGCGCCGGCATGGCGGCGGCGGCGATTGACAATGGCATAGGAGCGGCCGGGGCGGCCAATTGCCGGATACTGCCGATCAACATCAACGGGGCCATCAGCGAGATGTACAATGCCACGATCTGGGCGGCCGACCATGGGGTGCGCGTGGTGAACATCAGTTGGAGCGGCGGCACCAATCCGGTCCTGGAAGCGGCCGGCAAATATCTGAAGACCAATACGGCCGGCCTCCTGGTGATGTCGGCGATTGACGGGAACGGAGCGCTCGAAGCGACCAACCAGCCGGACGTGTATTGCATATCCATGACCGACGCCGCGGACCAATTTCAGGGAACCATGTATGGTCCCTACATTGCTTTTGCCGCACCCGGCTATCTGATTTACTCCACGACGACCGGCGGGGGTTATGGCTACGGGACCGGCTGCAGCTTTGCCGCGCCGTTGGTCTGCGGCGTGATGGCATGGATGATCGGGCTTAATCCCACGCTAAAACCGGAGGACGTCATTGCCATTTTGCAAAGCACGGCGGTTGATCTCGGCGCGCCCGGTTGGGATCCATATTTCGGCTGGGGCCGCGTCAATTTTGCCGGGGCGGCGGCGGCGACGGCGGCGACCCTGCCGAACATTGCCAACATTCAATGGAGCAACCATCAAATTGTCATCTCCGCGAATTACCGCCCCAACCTGGCCTACTCGCTCTGGCGGAGCGCGCAAGCGGCCGATCCCGTTTGGTCGGCTGTGACCAACTGGACAGGCGCGACCAACGGCAACATGATCACGCTGACGGATCCGACTCCTCCTTCCGGCCAGTCATTCTACCGTGTGCAGGCCGCGGCCCAATGAAATCCGGGGAAGCAATTCGGGCGGGCGGACGGCAAGTTGGTCGAGGCCAGCTTAACCCGGGGGTGCATTCCACATTTTTGGGTAATCTCCTCCGATTTCTTAATCTTGATCCTAATCTTAATCTTCAAATGCAGGAGGGGGGGATTAAGATTAAGATTAGGATTAAGATTAAGAGGGGAACCCAAAAATATGAAATGCACCCTTGACCCGGCCAGAGATGAGATTCTGGTTGCAGGCCTGGCGGCGCTGCCGGTAAGCTCGCGCGACGACGTGGGCATATCCAGCAAATGAGCGCCAACGGCAGAAGCGATCCGGAGCCGGCAGAGGCCGTGTCGAAGGTTTGTGATTGGCCGGAGTTGCTGGCGCGACGGGAGAGATGGCGCGAGGCGGGCCAGACGGTGGTTTGGACGAACGGCTGTTTTGACCTTCTGCACAAGGGGCATGTGCGGAATTTGCGGGCGTCGCGCAAGCTGGGGAACATCCTGGTGGTGGGAGTTAATAGCGACGCGTCGGTGCGGCAGCTGAAAGGGCCGCGGCGACCGATCCTGCCGGAGGAGGATCGGGCGGAAATAGTTGCGGCGCTGGCGTGCGTGGACGCGGTGGTGATATTCGATGAATTGACCCCCGAGAAGGCGCTGGGGCGGCTCCAGCCGGAAGTGCATTGCAAAGGGGCCGATTACGCGCCGCCTCACGGCAAGCCGATGCCGGAGGCCAAAGTGGTGGAAGCGTACGGGGGGCGCGTGGAGTTTCTGCCATTGGTGCCGGGAGTCTCGACGACTGATCTTGTGGAATATATCCGGCGCACGGAAGGGTGAGGCGACGGGAAGTCATCCCGCGAGGCAGGGTGTCCGCAAGAACAGGAATCGCGGCGCGCCATTGATGGAATTGAATTGGGGAAGCGCCCGGCCTGAATGATTTTGCTGTCGCCAGCCGTGCCGGGTGTTATTAACTGGAGGACGAGATGCCGTCCGCGCCCGCCAATTTTTATGAACAGACCAAATCGGCGCGCAAAATCATGGTGGTGGATTTGGGATTCCTGGGCGATTCGGTGCATCTGGTTCCGGCCTTGTGGGAAATCAAACGGCATTATCCGGCGGCGCAACTTCACACCTTGTCGGCGGCGGTGGGGGCGGAATTGCTGGGGCTGGCGCCGTGCGTGGACCGGGCGTGGGCGTTTCCGCTGACGGCGCGAA
>JBEKUQ010000262.1:0-4837 GCA_049514835.1 Verrucomicrobiota bacterium
CGATGAGCCGTCCCACGCTGTCCAACCCCATGGCGGAGGCGCTCAAGCCCTCGGGCAAAGGCGTTGCAGTCACCCATGAATTGGCGGCCGGATCGTAAGCCTGAACCACATTAGCCGTGACGCCGCCGGAAACACCGCCGACGACATAGATTTTCCCGTCGGCCCCCAAGGCCGCCGCGCTGCCGGCGGTGGCGACGGGCATTGGCGTCATCACAGTCCAAGTGTCGGCGCTGACGGAGTAACGGAGCACCTCGGCGGTTTCCGTCCCGGCAGCGGAGTTGGTCCGGCCGCCAAAAATGTAAATGTAGTTCGTGCCGTTAAACACGGCCGGGAAATCGTAAAGGGCCGTCGGGAGACTGGCGATGGCCGCCCAGGCGGTCGAGTCCTGGTTGTAAACTTCAGCGGACGAGAGCGCCTGGCCGTTGGCGTCCAAGCCGCCGAAGGCGTAGGCATTGCCGCCACCGTCGGGAGCATAGCCGAGGTAGGAACGGGGCACGTTCATCGAGGCAAGCGGGGCGGAACCGTCCGTGGGACTATAACCGATCACCGCGCTGGTGGAACTGGTGCCGTCGTTGCCGCCATAAACGATGACCATTCCTCCGCCGGCCACGGCTCCGGGCGCGAGGGCGGAATAGAGAAACGGCGACAGGTAAGTCCAATAGATGTCGGTGGCGGCCAATTCTTGAACCACAGAGGAATCGCCGCCAATCAGGAGATTGTTCCCGCCGGAAAAGACGGCGGTGGCTGCTCCGCTGCGAGGCCCATCCAAGGTCGGTCCGGGAAACCATATCAGCGGACCGGCGGACGCCCCCGCCCACGCGGACAAAGGTGTGATCCAGGTCATAAGCCGGAACAGAAACGAAAGGTTCGTTTTCATAACTGCAAGATCTGCGTGTTTCCTTTGCCGGGCGTGCTGCGCCAATCTTGTCACGCGCACAGCAATTTATGGTAAACTACCCCTGTTTTCGACGTTGTCAAGCCCGTGCTTGCATCCGTGCTCCCATCCCCCAATCATTAGCGAATTGCTGGGGAGCGCGACCGTCCCGGTTGCACCCGTCGGCGTCTCGCCGACGGATTCTCCTTTTTCACCATTCACAATTCAAAATTCAACATTCCCAGATCACCTTTTGGGTGCAGCCGGGAGCCTGTCGCTAATGATCCGGGCTCCCATCCGGTCCGCCGGGCGCTGAAGTTTTGGCGGTTATTGGTTGGTTGAGGTTGATAAAACCACGGTTTCCGGCGCAAGCTGGGGAGGAGGCGGGCCGCCATGGAGCGGGCCAGGCCGCCGGATTGTCCATGCCAAGGCATGCCAGTAATCATGAGTTTGAGCAAAGCCATCAACGCCGCTTCGTATTCATCCCCGCCGTCCGCTTCCGGCAAGCGGCTTCTGCCGTGGCTGGTCGCGGTGGCGTTTTTTATGGAGTCGCTCGACACAACGATTCTGAACACCGCGGTGCCCGCCATTTCGGACGCGCTCAAGGTCGTTCCCTTGAGCATGAAATCGGTGCTGGCCAGCTACACGTTGAGCCTGGCGGTTTTCATTCCGATCAGCGGCTGGATGGCCGACCGTTACGGAACGCGCCGGGTCTTTGCCTCCGCCATCGGCCTGTTCAGCCTCGGGTCTTTTCTCTGCGGCATATCGAGCAACATCCATCTGCTGGTGGTCTTTCGCATGCTGCAGGGCTGCGGCGGGGCCATGATGGTGCCGGTGGGCCGGCTCACCCTGGTGCGGACCTTTGCCAAATCCGAACTCATCCGCGCCATGAGCTTTGTCGCCATTCCCGCTTTGATCGGTCCGATGCTCGGTCCCATTGCCGGCGGTTTGATCGTCGGATACCTGCATTGGCGGTTTATCTTCTTCGTCAACATTCCCATTGGCCTCGTCGGCTTGTTGATGGTCTATCTGCATCTGCCCGACTACCGCGAAGAGAAAACCAATCCGCTGGATATTGTCGGGCTGATCCTCTTCGGTTCCGGTATCGCCCTTCTGTCTTACGTGCTGGAGATTTTCGGCGATCATACGCTCAGCACGCGCGAGATTTTGGGCCTGCTGACCATTGCCCTGGCGCTGATCGCCGGGTACGGGCTTCACGCCGCGCGATCGGCCTTTCCATTGCTGCGCTTGGGTTTGTTTCGCCTGCGCACCTTCAGCGCGGCGGTGGGCGGCGGCTTCTTCACCCGGCTTGGCATCGGCGGGGTGCCGTTCCTCTTGCCCCTCCTTTACCAGGTGGGCCTCGGCTACACGCCCATCCAGTCCGGCCTGCTCATCATGCCCCAGGCCATGGCCGCCATGAGCATGAAATTCCTCATGCCGCGAATTCTGACCCGCTTTGGCTATCGCACCGTGCTGACCTCCAACACCGTGATCCTCGGTGTGCTCCTTCTGCTTTTTGCCGCCATCGGGCTGGGCACGCCGGTTTGGCTCATCGCCCTGCTGGCCTTCATCTACGGGGCCTTCACCTCGCTGCAATACACCAGCATGAACACCCTCGTCTATGCCGACATCACCGAGGAACAGACCAGCAACGCCAGTTCCATCGCCAGCACCATGCAGCAAATGTCCATCAGCTTCGGTGTCGCCTCGGCGGGGCTGGCGGCCGCGTTTTTTGTTCCCAGCCGCGCTCATTCCAATCCACCGGAAATGATTCGCGGCATCCACCAGGCCTTCCTCGCCCTTGGGGGGTTCACCATCTTATCCACCATCAGCTTCTGCAGATTGAAGAGCGGGGATGGTTACAACGTGAGCCAGCAGAAGGAGCTTCATTCCGGCTGACCGCGCTAATGATTGAGGTGCTCCAACCCCAATCATTAGCGACTTTCTGGGGAGCGCGACCGTCCCGGTTGCACCCGTCGGCGTCTTGCCGACGGAATCTTCCTTCCACGACGGAGAAGGGAGAAGGGGTCAGTCCCGCATAAGCACATATTCTATTGACCTGTCGCCTGCTCCGGTGCAACTTCCGCGGCATGGCGAGAAAACTTCGAGTCGAATATCCTGGGGCGGTCTATCACGTCATCAATCGCGGAGATCGTCGAGAGCCCATTTTCCAGACCGGGCAGGATCGGGAGATGTTCCTCCAGACCCTGGCGGAAACCTGCCAGAAAACCGGCTGGCAGGTTCATGCCTACTGCCTGATGCTTAACCATTTTCACTTGGTGGTGGAGACTCCCGTCGCCAACCTGGTTTCGGGCATGAAATGGTTCTTGGGCACCTACACCGCGCGCTTCAACCGCCGGCACCGGCTTTTTGGGCATCTGTTCAGCGGTCGTTACAAATCACTGATCGTGGAGGGCAGCGGCACGGGTTACCTCAGGACAGTGTGTGACTACGTGCATCTTAATCCGGCGCGGGCCAAGTTGCTGGCGCCGGAAGAGAATCTGTCAGGCTATGTCTGGAGCAGTTATCCGGCCTATTTGCGGCCGGCGCGCCAGCGGCCAGGCTGGTTGCGAACCGATCGGTTGCTGGGTGAACACGGTCTGCGCGGCGACACCCCGGCGGCCCGGCGGGAGTTCGCGCGGCGGATGGAGGCGCGGCGGGTAGCGGAGTTGGACCAGGAATGGAAGGGGATTCGGCGCGGCTGGTGTTTGGGCGGCCGGGAGTTTCGCAAGGGCCTGTTGGAGGAGATGCGTGGCCGCACCGGCCCCAACCACAGCGGGGAGGCGCGGCGTGAAACCGAGGAAGCCTGGGCCGAGCAACTGATGGCGGATGAACTGCAGCGGCGGCGGTGGACGGCGGCGGAGTTGGAGCAACGTCGCAAAGGCGATGCGCAAAAGATCAAGATTGCCCGGCGGCTGCGCCAGGAAACGACGATGACCTTGAGTTGGATCGGCAAAAGGTTAAACATGGGTGTGGCTGGTTCTGTGGCGAACCTGCTGCGCCATGCGAGAAGAAAGCAATAATATGCGATTATGCGGGACTGACCCCTTTGTGATGCAATCCGGCGACGCGGCGCGGCGCCCTTGAGCGGGCCACGCCGCCGGACTGTCAAAGCCAGGCCGTCCCAGTGATCATGAGTTTGGAAACGGAAGCACAATTGATCGAGCGCTGCCGCCAGGGCGACGGGGAGGCCTGGGACAGGCTCTTCGAGCTGCACTACGGCGCGGCGGGCCGCTTCGTTTTCCAATTGTCGCCCGGCTTGTCGCGGGAAGACGTGGAGGAAATCTGCCAGGATACCTTCCTGGCCGTGATCCGGAACCTCCATTCCTTCAAGGGAAGCAGCCGGCTGCAAACCTGGGTCCTGCGCATTGCCGCCAACAAGGCGCGCGATTATCGCCAGCGGCAGCAGGCGGTCAAACGCGGCGGCGGCGTGGCGCCTCTTTCCCTTCACGCCGCCCATCCCGACACCGGCCTGACGCCCGATCCGCCCAGCCCGTTGCCCGGCCCGGACGCGCTGGCGCTCCAGGCCGAACGCGGCGCGCAAGTGGCCCAGGCCCTGGAACAGTTGGGCCAGCCCTGCCGCGACATCATTGATCTGCGCTATTTCGCCGATTTGAGCTATGATGAGATCGCGGCGGAGTTGAATTTGAATTCCAAAACCGTCAGTTCGCGCCTGAGCAAATGCCTCGGCCACCTGGAGAAAATTATGACAAAAGTGCTTTGCGACGGGCAATCCGCGCGTTTTACCGTCTAATCCTATATGCCGTCGCCGGATCCAAATCAGAAGATGGAAGACCTGCTGCGGGCCTACGCGCGGAAGCGCCGGGAGGAAGCCGGAGCGCCCTTCGAGCTGTCGCCCGACGTTCGCGCGCGCCTGCACGAGGAAGTGCGCCGCGCCCTGGGCAAGCCCGCCGCCGCGCCACCCCCGCGCTGGGGACTTTCCCTGGCCAACTGGCTGCGGCT
>JBEKUQ010000263.1:0-4835 GCA_049514835.1 Verrucomicrobiota bacterium
GGCCTGGCGGCGAAACTCTCCTGGATGGCCGGACTGGTCATGGCGGTAAAATCCGCCCGACCGCTGGGAGTGATGTAATGCGCGCAGCCGGTCAACAAGAAACCGGCGGCGGCGGCAACGATCAAATTTGGAAATGTGCGCATAATTCCTTTTTCATTTGTATTCATTTGCAGTCCGCCCTCCCTCACCCTGGCGAAAAATTCTCGGCCATGGCCACCGCCTTGAGCATGGCCTTGGCTTTGTTGACCGTCTCCTGGAATTCGGCCTCGGGCGTCGAGTCGTTCACCCAGCCGCCGCCGGCCTGCACGTAAGCCCGGCCGTCCTTGAGCAGGGCGGTGCGGATGGTGATGCAGCAATCCAGGTTGCCGCTGAAGGAGAAATAGCCGACACACCCGCCGTAGGGCCCGCGGGCGGTTTGCTCCAGTTCGGCGATGATCTGCATGGCGCGGATTTTGGGCGCGCCGGTCAGGGTGCCGGCGGGAAAGGTCGCGCGCATCAAATCGTAGGGCGTGCGTCCGCCGGCAAGATTGCCCTCGACCTGCGAGACAATATGCATGACATGGCTGTAGCGTTCCAGGGTCATCAGGTCCTTGACCGTCACGCTGCCGAATTGGCAGACGCGGCCCAGGTCGTTGCGGGCCAGGTCCACCAGCATGACGTGCTCGGCGCGTTCCTTGGGATCGGCCAGCAGCTCCGCCGCCAGCGCGGCGTCTTCCGCGGCGGTCTTTCCCCGCGGCCGCGTGCCGGCGATGGGCCGGATTTCCACCCGGCCATTCTCGCAGCGCACATGGGTTTCGGGCGAGGCGCCGACCAGGGAGAACCCCTCCAGTTCCAGCAAAAACATATAAGGGGAAGGGTTGATGGAACGCGCGGCCCGATAAATGTCCAGCGGCGCGGCCTGGACCGGCGTGGAAAAGCGTTGCGAGCCGACCACTTGGATAATGTCGCCCCCCGTGATGTACTGCTGGGCGCGCAAGACATTGCGCAGAAACGCCTCCTTGGGGACATTGGAGACAAACGGCATCTGGGGGACCTCGCGCGGAACATCCACCGGGACATGGTGCGAGGGCTGCTCCAGCAGGGAAACCAGCCGCTCGATTTCTCCCGCCGCCTCCTCGTAGGCCTCCTCCGGGCGGCTCCCGCCGTCCAGCACGGCGTTGACCAGGATGGTGATGGTCTGGGCCACGCGGTCAAAGACCAACAGCTCGTCGGCGATGAGAAAATAGAGCACCGGGGTGCCCAGGTCGTCGCGCGGCGGCCGCGGGATGACCGGCTCGATGTCGTGGACAAACTCATAACCGATGAAGCCGACCGCGCCGCCGGTAAAACGAGGCAGGCCGGGCCGCGAAACGGCCTGAAAGCGCTTCATCACTTGCTCGACCACCGCCAGGCCGTCCGGCACCGACGCCCCCGGGGACGCGGCGGATCCCTTCGCCACGGCAAAACTGCCCGTCACCTTTCCGTTCTCGATCACCTCGACGAGCCGGCCGGATTGGCGGATGACGGCGCGGGGATTGCAGCCGACAAAGGAGTAGCGGCCAACATGTTCGCCGCCTTCCACCGATTCAAAAAGAAACGATTCGGACTGTCCGCGGATTTTATGATAAGCGGAGAGGGGCGTTTCGAAATCCGCCAAAAGGCGGCGGGTGACCGGGATGAGGTTTCCCAAGGCGGCCAATTTCAGAAATTCATCTTTCCCAGGCTCGATGTTCAGACAGGTAGTTGACACTGGTGGGGTGGCTGGCGTTCAGTTTTGGCCGCTATCCGCATGGCGGCGCAGACGCCACAAGGAAAGCGACGTGTAAAACAGGACGATGAAGGCGTAGGCGACAATGCCGCAGCCGATGGCAAAGGCCTTGGATTCCTCGGGGCACCAACAGAGCAGCGCGACGCCGACCAGGGCGGTGGCGCCCGTTTCGCCCAGGAGGCAAATGATCTGCATGGGCAGCCGGCCTTCCGCCACGCGCTGCTGGAACCAGAGGCCATAGGCCTCCTCGCCCATGGAACGCATCAGCCACGCCAGGTGGAAGTTGTGCGCCGCCACCAGCAGGCTGGCCGTGACCGCCGCCAGGGCCGTTGCCGGCCAGAAGGCCAGGCCGACGCAGAGGGCCAGATTGACCACGCCGCCCAGTTTCCAGCCGAGTTTCTTGGCCACCGGATTGCCCTCCAGCAGCAGCTTGGGCGTCGCCACCCACGTGCTCAAGAAATCGGCGGCGCGCCCGAACAAGAGCAGTCCCATCATGCAAAGGTAGGGGGAACTGCCGAAGGTAAGCGCATCCCCGTTCATTTCTTGCCGTAGATTTCCCCGGGCGGCTTGAGTTGGGGTTCGGTCACGCGATCCGAGCCGTCCGTGGCGGCGGAACGGAAGAAGCACGAGCGATAGCCCTCATGGCAGGCCGCCCCCGCCTGCTCCACTTGGATCAGCAGGGTGTCGCCGTCGCAATCAAACGCGATCTCCTTGACCGTCTGGGTGTGCCCGCTGCTTTCGCCTTTCATCCAGAATCTTTGCCGGGACCGGCTCCAGAAATGGGTTTTGCCCGTGGCGATGGTGGTTTCCAGCGAGGCGCGGTTCATCCAGGCCATCATCAAGACCCGTCTGTTGGCGTGGTCCTGGATGATGGCGGGGATCAAGCCGTCGGCATTGAATTTCAGTTTGTCATAAAAGCTCATGCTCATCCGGCAGGATACGCGATTTCCCGCCGGCCAGACAATCCTTGAATTTTTGCAAACCAAGGTTCGGGCGGATTTCACTTTTTTGGAGCTTCTCTGCCTAGGGCAATGTCTCGGAATTATTGAGCCGTCGGGAATCTTAAAGCATTGCTTCGCCAGCACGGCTGACCGAAAAAAGGGATACGCGCCTGCCCTCTTCGATTTCAGATTTCAAAAATGGTCATTGAAAATCTGCCGTCCGTCATTTAAGCAATATCGGCATAATGCTGCGGGACCTTTCCGGCCGAGGGCGGCCGTGGCGGCGGAGGAAGGCGAACAACTCCGCCGCATCTTGGGAAGGTCCCTTGCGCAGCCCGCTTTCCAGAATTGATTTATGTCCAACGAATTATCCAGTTTTCTGAACGCGCTCAAAAAGCGTTGCCCCTCCGAGACCGAGTTCCTTCAGGCCGTGACCGAGGTCGCCAAGTCGGTTTGGCCCTTCGTGGAGAAGAACCCGAAGTACCAAAAAGCCAAGGTGCTGGAGCGCATGGCCGAGCCGGAACGGGTCCTCATGTTTCGCGTCACCTGGACGGACCGCAAAGGCGAGGTGCAGATCAACCGCGGCTGGCGCATCCAGATGAACAGCGCCATCGGGCCTTACAAAGGCGGACTGCGCTTCCATCCGTCCGTCACCCTGGGCCTGCTCAAGTTCCTGGCCTTCGAGCAGGTCTTGAAGAACGCGCTGACCACCCTGCCGATGGGCGGCGCCAAGGGCGGCTCGGATTTCGACCCGAAAGGCAAGAGCGACGAAGAAGTGATGCGTTTTTGCCAGGCCTTTATGAGCGAGCTGTTCCGCCACATCGGGCCCGACACCGACGTGCCGGCGGGGGACATCGGGGTGGGCGGCCGGGAAATCGGCTATCTCTTCGGCCAATACAAGAAGCTGCGCAACGAATTCACCGGCGTGCTCACCGGCAAGGGCATCAACTGGAGCGGCAGCCGCATCCGCGAGGAAGCCACCGGCTACGGCCTGGTCTATTTCGTGGAAGAAATGCTGCACACGCGCGGCAATTCCGTCAGCGGCAAAGTGGTGGCCATCTCCGGTTCGGGCAACGTCGCCCAGTTCGCCGCCCAGAAGGCGATGATGATGGGAGCCAGGGTGGTGACGCTCTCCGATTCCAACGGATTCATTTATGACAAGCAGGGATTGGACGCGGAGCGGCTGGCCTTCGTCAAGGAGCTGAAGAACGTCCGGCGCGGCCGCATCCAGGAATACGCCCAACAGTTCGGATGCGAGTATTTCCAGGACCAACGGCCCTGGGGCGTGCCGTGCCAGATTGCGCTCCCGTGCGCCACGCAGAACGAAATCAGCGGCAGCGAGGCCGGGGCGCTGGTCGCCAACGGCTGCATCTGCGTGGGCGAAGGCGCCAACATGCCTTCCACGCCCGAAGCGCTGGATGTCTTCCTGGGCAAAAAAATCCTTTTTGGCCCCGGCAAGGCGGCCAACGCCGGCGGCGTCTCGGTGAGCGGGTTGGAAATGTCGCAGAACAGCATGAGGCTGCAGTGGAGCAACGACGAGGTGGACAAACGTTTGAGCGACATCATGAAGGCCATCCACAACCAGTGCGTGCGTTTCGGCTCCCAGGATGGCCATACCAACTACGTCATCGGCGCCAACACCGCCAGCTTCCGCAAAGTCGCCGAAGCCATGCTCGATCAGGGCCTGGTCTGAGCCCGCCACCCCAAGTCACTCTTATTCTTGCTCTTAATCCTAATCTTAATCCCCCTCCTGAAATCCAGCGGGAGGGACGAGCGCCGCGAGTCCCAAACATTCAAATCCCCATCTGGAGTGCGGGAGCTTGCTCCCGCTTTCGCAAACTGCGGCCAGCCGCCGCCCTCCAAAACGCGGGGGGCGATCGGTGTGAAACGTCCGGGCCAATCCTCCTGCCTTCTATGCCAACCCTGCTCCCTCCTGAACTCCGCATTTTCCATTTTACATTTTTCATTTTTCATTTTCCATTCTGCCTTTTGCATTCTGCCTTTTGCATTTTGTGAGCCTCCAGTTCGTCCAGCGGCACGGCAGTCTTGATGCCTGCGGCCCGCATCCTCCGGCACCAACATGAGATTGATCGTTCGAGGTCAGACATTTTGTGTCCGTTGCCGATCCACACTGACCAAACCGTAAA
>JBEKUQ010000264.1:0-4835 GCA_049514835.1 Verrucomicrobiota bacterium
TCTGGGAATGGATGGTGGAAAGCCTTTATGATTTTCTGGAAGGGGTGCTGGGGGCCGCCCTGGTGAAAAAAACATTTTGGTTTTTTGCCACGATCTTCATTTTCATTTTTTTCACGAACTGGTTCGGGCTGATTCCCGGGGTGGGAACGATCGGGTGGGGCCCGTCCGCGGCGGGGGGCGGGGAAGTGACGCACCCGTGGCTGCGCGGCGGCAACGCGGATTTGAACATGACCACGGCGATGGCGGTGATTTTCATGGCGCTGTGGATGGTCTGGGCCTTGCAGGCCAACGGCCCGTGGGGATTTATCAAACACATCTTTGGCCCCAAGGGGGACCTGACCGGCTTCCTCAAATACCTGATGATCGTGGTGTTTTTCCTGGTGGGCTTCATTGAATTGCTCTCCATCGCCTTCCGGCCGATTTCCTTGAGCCTGCGTCTTTACGGCAACATTTTCGCGGGGGAAAGCCTGCTGGACGCCATGTCGCGGGCGGTGCAGCATCCCGCCTGGGCCAGGGCGGTCTTCAGCGCCCTGCTGCCGGTGCCCTTTTATTTCATGGAACTGCTGGTCGGCCTGGTGCAGGCGCTGGTGTTTATGCTCTTGACAGCGGTTTTCACGGGCGTGATCTGCACGCACGAGGAGGCGCCGGAGGGCGCGCATCATTGAGATCCAATTTCGGCGCCTGGACCGTGTGCAATCGCGGGAGGCGACGGAGATAACAAAGCAAAGAAAGGCAGCAATATGGTAACGCCTATATTGGCACAGTTGAGCGGCAGCATTCACGCGGGTTTGTTGGCGGCGGCGGACGCGGCGGAGGCCCTTCCCAAGGCGGGCGGGCTGACGGGCAGCATTCAGGTCGGCCTGGCCGGCCTGGGTTCGGCCATCGGAGTGGGATTGGTCGGCATGAAAGCCTCCGAGGCGGTCGGGCGCAATCCCGGCGCGTTTGGCAAGATCATCGCCATCGCCATTCTGGGCATGGCCTTGGCCGAGGCCATCGTGTTCTACGCCATCCTGATGAAGTAACCCTTGGGCAGGCGCGCCGCCGAAAGGCTTTCGCGCCTGCCTATTTCCAGCCATTTTATGAATCATTTGATTTTGATTGCCGGCATCGGCAGCGATCTGGCCCAGACCGGCCGGGAGACCGCGGCCAAATTTGCGTGGGATCCGGCGCATTTTTTTGCCCAGGTCATCAGCTTCTCCATCGTCGCTTTTTGCCTGGCCCGCTTCGCCTACAAGCCCATTCTCCAGGTCCTGGCCGAGCGGCGGCAGCGCATTGCCGAGGGGCTGGACAACGCGGAAAAAATCAAGCAGGAACTGGCCCGCACCCAGGCCATGCACGAGGAAGTGCTGGACAAGGCCAACGTCCAGGCCACAAAAATGATCGAAGAAGCCCGGGCCGCCGCCGCGCGCGTCCACGAGCAGGAGACGCAAAAGGCCGTCGTCCAGGCCGAGCAAATCATCGCCAAGGCGCGCGAAGCGACCGCCATGGAGCACGGCCGCATGTTGGCCGAATTGAAGCAGGAAGTCCTCACCCTGGTGGTCCGCACCACCGCCGCCGTGACGGGAAAAGTGCTCACGGCCGAGGATAAACAGCGGCTGGCCGAGGAAACCCGGCGCCAGTTGGCCGCCTGATGGTTGACAGGGCAGCATGAGAATTTCCAAACAAGCCCGCCACCAAGCCCGGCAATTGTTCCAGAGCTGCCAGGCGGGCGGTTTGCTGGATGAAAACCGCGTGCGGCAGGCCGTGCAATTGCTGGCGGCGCGCCAGCCCCGCGGCTACATGGGCGTCCTGGCGCAATTCCACCGCCTGGTCAAACTGGACGTGGCGCGGCACACCGCCAAAATCCAAAGCGCGGCGGACCTGGCGCCGCCGTTTCAGGCGCAGTTGCGCGCCGATCTGGCGCGGGCCTACGGGGAGGGCTTGAGTTTCGCCTTTTCCACCAATCCGGCCCTGCTCGGCGGCCTGCGCGTGCAAGTGGGCGGGGATGTCTTTGATGGCAGCGTGCTGGCGCGGCTGGCGGCGTTGCGCCAAAGTTTTTAGGCAATTTCTATGAGTACATTGTTGCAAGATATCGAAGCTCAAATCTCCGGCCTCAAGACCAGCGTGACCAAACAAAACGTCGGCACCGTGCGCGAAATCGGCGACGGCGTGGCCAAGATCGAGGGCCTCTCCGACGCCATGCTCAACGAAATGCTGGACTTCGGCGACGGCATTGTCGGCCTGGCCTTGAACCTGGAGGAAACGGAGGTCGGCGCCATCATCCTGGGCGACTACACCGCCATCAAAGAAGGGCAGGAGGTCCGCACCACCGGCAAGCTGCTCCAGGTTCCCGTGGGCAAGGCGCTGCTCGGCCGCGTGGTGGATTCCCTGGGCCGGCCCATTGACGGCAAAGGCCCGGTCACGGCCGAAACCTATTATCCGGTGGAAAAGATCGCGCCCGGCATCATCCGCCGCCGGCCGGTGAGCCAGCCGGTGCAGACCGGCATCATGGCGATTGACGCAATGATTCCCATTGGGCGGGGCCAGCGCGAATTGATCATCGGCGACCGCTCCACCGGCAAGACCACCATTGGTATTGACACGATCATCAGCCAGGCGCGCTTGAACAAGGCGGCCGCGGCGGCCGGCGACAAGGCTTATCGTCCGCTCTATTGCATCTACGTCGCCGTCGGCCAGAAACAATCCAACGTGGCGCGGGTCGTGGCCGTGCTGGAAGAAGCCGGCGCCATGCCCTGCACCATCATCATCAGCGCCTGCGCCTCCGATTCGGCCACCAACCAATACCTGGCCCCCTTCGCCGGGGCGGCCATGGGCGAGTGGTTCATGGACAACGGGATGGACGCGCTCATTATATTTGACGATCTCTCCAAGCACGCCGTCGCCTACCGCCAGGTTTCCCTCGTCCTCAAGCGGCCCTCCGGGCGCGAGGCCTATCCCGGCGACGTTTTCTATCTGCACAGCCGTTTGCTCGAACGCTCGGCGCGCGTGGGCGAACAATACGGCAACGGTTCGCTCACCGCCCTGCCCATCATCGAGACCCAGGCGGGCGACGTTTCCGCTTACATTCCGACCAACGTCATTTCCATCACCGACGGCCAGATTTATTTGGAGACCGACCTCTTCTATCAAGGCATCCGCCCGGCCATTTCCGTCGGCCTTTCCGTCTCGCGCGTCGGCTCCGCCGCCCAGCTCAAGGCGATGAAACAAGTCGCCGGCCGCATCAAGCTGGACCTGGCCCAATTCCGCGAGCTGGCCGCCTTCGCCCAGTTCGGCTCCGATCTGGACGCCAAGACCCAGGCCCAGCTCGAACGCGGCAAGCGCATCGTCGAGGTCTTCAAACAACAGCAATACAATCCCATCCCCGTCGAGGTCCAGGCCGCCGTTTTGTGGACGGTGCAAAACGCCCTCATGGACGACGTGGCCGTGGACAAGATCAAGGATTTTCAGGCCCGGCTCACCGAATTCCTGGTCAGCCGCAAGCCGGCCTTGATGGAAAAAATCCGCGTGGAAAAAGCCTTGAGCGACGCCCTCATCGCCGATCTCAAGGCCGCCGTCGCCGAATTCAAACAGACTTACCGTTGAGCTTATGCCCAGCACGCGCGACATTCGCCGCCGCATCAAGTCGGTCAAGAATACGGCCCAGATCACCAGGGCCATGCAAATGGTGGCGGCCTCCAAGATGCGCAAAGCCCAGCAGGCCGCGCTGGCCGGCCGGCCCTATGCCCGCCTGATGAACAAGGTGCTGGCCGAAGTCGCCTCCGAAACGCGGGAAATCACCCATCCCTTCCTGGAAAAGCGCGAGGGAACGCGCCGTTGCGTCATCCTCGTCAGCACGGACAAGGGCTTGTGCGGCAGTCTCAACAGCAACCTCATGCGCGAGGCGGCCAAGTTCGAAAACGGCGCGCAGTTCATCGCCGCCGGGCGCAAAGGCTCCCAATTCCTGGCCCGCACCCGCCGCCAGATGGTCGCCGAATTCACCTTCAAGGACGCGCCGCTTTTCGGCGAAGCCCGCGCCATTTCCAGATTTGCCAGCGACCTTTTCCTCAAGGACGAAGTGGACCGGGTGGACATCGTGTTCACCAATTTCGTTTCCACCCTGGTGCAAAAGTCCGAAGTCCGCCAACTGCTGCCCATCAGCGAAGTGGCGGCCGTCCAGGCCGGCATGGGGGCGGACAAGGCCGGCTCGCTGCCCGGCCAGACGGGCGAGTTCCTGTTTGAGCCGAGCCAGGAACACGTGCTGGCGGCGCTGCTGCCCCACAGCCTGAATTTTCAGATTTACCAGATCCTGCTGGAAGCCAAGGCCAGCGAACACAGCGCCCGCATGGTGGCGATGAAGAACGCCACGGACAACGCCCAGCAATTCATCAAGGACCTCACCCTGGAATACAACAAACTGCGCCAGGCCAACATCACCAAGGAACTGCTGGAAATCGCCAGCGCCGCCATGGCCATGAGCTGAGGCGTTCGATTGCGGACCCACCTCCGCCTGGCTTCGGCGCGGCAAGTTGCGGATTGCGGATTGCGGATTGCGGATTGCGGATTTGTGGCGTCGGCGTTGTGCGCCGATCCCGCTTCGTAGCACGGATGTCCCGCCGAAAACCTGCGACTGCATTGGCCGGACAACCCCCCGTCAGCCGATGACGGACGATTGCCATTCCCTCTCCCATCCGATGGGAGAGGGCCAGGGTGAGGGTCAGCATCAGCCACAAAACGCAAATCAGTGGAATGGCTCGACCTCACCCCGGCCCTCTCCTCCAGGAGAGGGAGAATCGTTCGCCGTCTCGCTGAAAACCTGCGACTGCATTGGCCGGACAACCCCCCGTCAGCCGATGACG
>JBEKUQ010000265.1:0-4831 GCA_049514835.1 Verrucomicrobiota bacterium
CGGATTTGCGGATTGTGGATTGGAATCCGGCCGCGCGACGCCTTCTGGGCATTGCCTCCAAGAGCACCGACCCCCATTTGATCAGCGACTTTCTGGTCTTGCCCCAAGACGGCGAAAAAGTCCTCTGGTTTGATTTGCTCAGCCAAAGCCCCCAGGTCACCCTGCGCTGTTTGGACGGAAGAACGGTCATGGTGGACCTGACCTCCTCCGCCTTGGAATTGGAGGGCAAACCGGCCTATCATCTGGTCATGCGCGAACTCAACGAACGCGCCCGCCTGGAGCAACAACTGCGCGAAGCGGAGAAGCTCTCCGCCCTGGGCCAACTGGCTTCCGGCATCGCCCACGAGGTCAACAATCCGCTCGCCATCATGAACGCCCATCTGGAGCTGATCCTCGCCCGCCCGGGCTGCGACGGCCGGATGCGCGTTGACATTCAGAAGGTCATCCACGAATGCGACCGCGCCGCCGCGCTCATCCGCAACTTCCTCGCCGTGGCCCGCAATAAACACCAGGATTTGGAGTCCATTAATTTGAACCGGATGATCTCCAGCATTGCCGACAACCAGCGTCTGGCCCGCGCCAGCCAGGACCTCCGCTACACCTTGCAGCTCGACCCGCAGTGTCCGCCGGTCCACGGCGTTCCCAGCCAGTTGGAGCGCGTCTTCATCAACCTCTTCCGCAACGCCGAACAAGCCGCCGAACAGCGCAGCGACAGTCCGCACATCAAAGTCACCACCCGGCGCAAGGGCGAGTTGGTCCAGGTGCGGGTCGAGGACAACGGCCCCGGCGTGCCCGCTCATCTCGTCTCAAGAATCTTCGAGCCGTTTTTCACCACCAAAAAAATGGGCGCCGGGACCGGTCTTGGCCTGTCCATCTCCCATCAAATCGTGGCCGATCATCACGGCCGCATCTTTCACGAACCGTCCGCCCTGGGCGGCGCCGCCTTCGTGGTCGAACTTCCCCTCGTCAGCATTCTCGACAATGACACGGCGGCTTCGGCCGCGCCCGAGCCGGAGCCGGACGCGCCGCCCGCGCCGAGCGCCGCCGCGCCCTCCCCGTCGCACGGCGCGCGCATCCTCATGATTGACGACGAAGCGGCCTTGGCGGAAATGATCTGCGAATACCTCAACATGACGGGGCATCGCGCCCAATTCTGCAGCAGCACCGAGGAGGCCCTCGCCCTGATGGAACGGGCCGGCTTTGATCTCATCATTTCCGACTTCCGCATGCCCGGCCTGACCGGCGAGCAACTGTTCGAAAGGACGCTCAAGCGCGATCCCGACCTGGCCAGGCGCGTGGTCTTCATGACCGGCGACATCATCGGCACGGATGCCAAACGCTTCTTTTCGACGCATGACGTTCCTTGCCTGACCAAGCCGTGCGCGCTGCCCACCATCCAGCAATTCATCAACTCCCGCCTGGAGTTCCTCGCCCGAACCCCGCGGCCGCGGTCCTTGAAGCGGGCTTAGACGGCCTGCCGAAAGGCGGCCACGCTGCGCGCAAAGTCATCGGGAGTGCCGAAATCGAAACGTTGCGCCTCGGTCATTTCCAGCGCCAGAAAGCCTTCGCGCTGCCGTTGGATTTCCTGGGCGCGGGTGAGCTGGAATTCGCCCCGGTCGCGCACATTGTCGCGGATCATTTGGGCGAGCACGTCGTAAATGGAGGGGGCGAGCAGGTGCAGGCCGAACCAGCCCAGCCACGTGCCCTCAGGCAGATCGTTGACGCGGAGTTGGGCGCGCGCCAGGGCGGGATCGGGTTTTTCGACGATGAGCGAAACGTCAATCAAACGGGGGTTTTCCGGCCGCCGCGTCCCGGCAATGGTGCCGTAGCCTTTCAATTCGGCGGCCGAAATGCGGTTCACGGCGGAGATGCTGCGGCCCTGCCCGGCTCCGGCCATTTGGGCCAGTTGGCGACAAGGGGAGACCGGTTGGCCGCGGAACAAATGATCCCCCAGGCAGAGCAACACCATTTCACCGGCGGCGAACTCGCGGCTCTGAAAAACGGCATGGCCGTAGCCTTCCTGTTTCCGCTGCACGGCAAAACGTATTTGTTTGGCCAGGCGGCGCATCTGGCCGGCTTCTTGCAGCAGGGCCGGGTATTTTTCCAAACGCTTGAGGTAGTCGCGGCCCGGCCCCCGCAAATAGGAGCGGACGACCGCCTCCTCGCCCGGCTGGACGATGAGGCAAATCTCCTCCAAGCCGGCCTCCGCCAGTTCGAGCAGATGGTAATGCAACAAGGCGCGCGCGATGCCGTCCACGCCGACGATGGGAAACAATTCCTTCTTGACAGCGTGCGAGGCGGGAAAGTGGCGCGTCCCCAGACCGGCCACGGGGATGACCGCTTTGCGCACGAGGATGGAGTCGGCCATAAACGGATTTATCAGGCCATGAACATGCGCCACCCCGCCGCGCTAAAGCGGTAACGCCGCGCGCCGAACTCGGCGGCGCCCGGCGAGGTGCCCTCGAAAACATCGGGCATCGCCCCGACGCGCCGCGAATACTCCATGGCAATCTGCGGGATGTGCTCCCGCAAGGCCGCCAACCGGCCAAAGACCGCCACCGTGCCGCCCGTGCCGCCGCCGGTGATCTTGGCGCCGAACAGGCCGGCTTTGGCTCCCCGCTTCCTCACGGCGTCCACCAGAAAATCCACTTCCGCGACGGACAGGCGGCAGTTGTCGCGGTAGCTCTCATGGGCGGCGAACATGCATTCTCCGGCGCTCTCCAGGGCGGGCGAGGCGCCGGCCTTGGCGGCGCGCAGGGACTCCATGAACCGCAGCACGCGCTCGTTTTCCTCGATGGCGTGGCGGGTCGGCCCGGCCACGCGGTAAGTGGCGTCGGGCTGGATTTTGGTGACGGGATCGTCGTGGGTTTTGTAGCGGGCGAGGAATTCGGAGCCCACCATCTGGCCGGGAATCTCCTGGGCAAATTGCGCCTCGAATTCCGCCAGGGGAAGTTCCGTCAGATAATCCAGCGTCGCCCGGCCGGTGCCCGCGCGGATGTCGTTAATCATTTTTTTGCCCATGAAGGCGCCAATGCGGGCGTCGCCGTAAGGATTGCCGGCCACGGAATGGCGCACCATGGAGTTGATCCCGACGAAGCCGGTGCCGGGCGGAATTTCCACCTCGCCCATCACCCGGCCGGGCCGGCAAAGTATATGGGTGAGCCGGCCCTGCCGGCCGCTGGTGACGGAGATTTGATCCATGATGCCGCAGGGAGCGCCCACGACGTGGTTTTCGGCGATCTGTCCCAGACGGGCCAGGCGGGCCGGATCCAATTGAATCCCCAGGTAAGCGTTGAGGCAGTTCAAGGCGCCAATCTCCACCGCCGCCGAACTGCCGATGCCGACGTTCATGGGCACCGCGCTCAGCAGCAGCATGCTGAAGCCAAAGGGGAGCTGGACCGGTTCCTCCTTGAGCAAAGTGAAAATGCTGCCGCCGATGTAAGCGGCCCAGTTCACCAGGGGATTGACGTGGCACAAGGCGCGCACCTGGGCGTAATCGGCCAGGCCGTCGCCGGCGGCAAAGTAATCCAACGGGATGCGCGTCTCGGCCGGCAGGTTGCGCGGGCCGGCTTGCAAGCTGCGGATGCGCAGCGTGCGGTCGTTGCGCGGCTGGAGGGCCAGGAGAATGCCGCGGCCCAGCACGGCTTCGCAGACGTTGGCCCCGGAGTAATCGGCGATGCCGCCCATGACATCCAGCCGCGCCGGCACGCGCGAAACCCAGATTTCGCCCGCATTGAAATAGCCGGCCAAGCCGGTGGGGTCGTTGTTGGGCAGGCGCAACAAGCGTTCAAACTCGCGCAATTCGGGGGGCGAGGATTCGTCATTCATGACATGTTTCATGGCGGCCAATTTACAACTTTGCGCGGAGAAAATGCCACAAGCCCCCCGCGCCGTCACGCCGGAAAGCGCCCGCCCTAAACCTGCCCGGCGGCTTGCTGTTCAGGGAGCGAACAGCTCACCAGGCGAATTCAATACCACCATCGCCGTGCTGCCCTGCAATCGGCCAAGACGTTTGACCAGGCGCGTTTTGTCAACAGCACGAATCTGGTCAAGGGCGATTTCGCCCTCCCTGCCTTGAAACACCACGGGAACGCGCGTCGGCCAACCCCGAGACACCGTCGTCATTGGAGCGATGATGACGGTCGCCAAAGAGCGATTGAGTTCATCTGGAGAAACTATGACGGAGGGCCGGGTCTTGGCTGTTTCAGCTCCCGTCGTCGGGTCCAACTTGACCAGAAAGATGGCAAACCTCTCGATCACCACTGCCAATCCTTCAGATCAAACTGGTTGGACAATTCACGGAAGGACGTGAGGTTATCGGGTGGGAGAGGGGAACGACGGAACGCCTTGGTCCAACCCGCACGCGCTTTGCGCCGGGGACGGAGAAGCAGGCCGTTCTTGGAAGGTTGAATTTCCAAGGCATAAGGCCACCAATTGACGCTCATTTCCAACGCCGCGGCTTTCATAAATCAATTATCACCCCGCCTCGCTGCGAAGTCAATGCCAGCCCCGTTTAAATACGGCGCAACTTTGCGCTTTCCACTTTCATCCTCCAACCCTAAATTCGCCGGGCGTGCTCGGCATTTTGCGCATCAAGAATCTGGCGCTGGTCAGCGACCTCACGCTGGGCCTGCGGCCCGGTTACAATGTCATCACCGGCGAAACCGGCGCGGGCAAATCCATCATCATCGGCGCGCTGAATCTGCTGCTCGGCGGGCGGGCGGATCGGACCCTGATCCGCAGCGGCTGCGACAGTTGCTCGGTGGAAGCGGTGCTGGAGGCGGGGGAACGGCGCCCCGCCCTGAACCAATTCCTGGAGGAAAACGGGCTG
>JBEKUQ010000266.1:0-4824 GCA_049514835.1 Verrucomicrobiota bacterium
CCTACCAATGGTTCCCTCTCCCAGGCCGTGGCCACAAGGCCCGGCCAGGAATACCTGGTATCTTTTTGGTTGACAAGCGTGGCCGACCAATATGGTTCAACGACCCCGAACGACTTCGCCGCGCGCTGGAACGGCTCGACGCTCTACAGCCGGGCCAACGCGGGCGCGTTCGCCTGGACCAACCTGCAATTCATCGTTCCCGCCACCGCCGCCCGCACCACGCTGGAATTTGATTTCGAAAATGACCCGGCGGCATTCGGGCTGGATGACGTCAGGGTGGAGACCGTTCCCGCGCCGGTGCTGCAGTCGGTCGCCCTGGCCGGCGGCAGCATCACGCTCACCTGGAGCGCTGTGGCCAGCCTTTCCTATCAGATTCAGTCTGCCACCAATTTGAGCAATCCCCGCTGGACGAACGTCGCCGTGGTCATCGCTCCCGGCAATGTCGCCAGCGCCTCCGAGCCTGTTGGCACTCCGCCGCAGCAGTTTTACCGGGTGATCCTGCTGCCGGCTCCCTGAATAAAATCTGTTGACATATAGACAATCATGGGGTAAACAATCCTCATGAAGACCCATTCCCGCGTTCCCGGCCCGCGCTACCCGGCCCTGCTGCAGATGTTGCGCACGGCGGAAAACCTGTGGAACGCCAGCCGCGTTTTCTTCGAGCGCTGGGACCTCAGCCCCAGCCAGTTCAACGTGCTCAATCTCCTGCGCGGGGAACCGGACGGCTTGAGCCAGGTGGACATCAGCCGCCAGCTCATCATGCACCGCTCCAACGCGACGGGGTTGATTGACCGCCTGGAGCAGCGCGGGCTTCTGCAACGCCGCGCCACCCCCGGCGACCGCCGCGCCTACCGCGTGGTTTTGACGCCCGCGGCGCGGCAGTTGCTCGCGCGGATTCTGCCCGATTACCACCGCCTGGCGGAAGAGGTTTGGGGCAACCTGCCCGTCGCGCGCGTCAGCCAACTGCTGGACGACCTGTCCCGCCTCGACGCCAATCTGGCCCGCCTCAAACCCCGGCTGCGCCAATGAACCTGATGCCCATCGCTCCACGCCATGAGAACCTTCCTTCGCTTGATTCTGCGGCTGCTGTTCGGTTATCGCGCCTTTAACACCGCCGCGCTGAAGAGCCCGGGGCCGCTGCTGCTGCTGCCCAACCACGTCTCCTGGCTGGACTGGCTTTTTCTGGCCTGCTGCCTGGACGATCAGTGGCGCTTCGTCGTCTCCGCCCGGGGCGCCGAAGTCAGCCTGGTCCATCGCTGGATCATGCTCAACCGCCTGACGTTCCCGGTGGACACCGATTCGCCCTACGCTGTCAAACGCATGGCGGAATACCTGCGCGCGGGCGGCAAACTGGTGATCTTCCCCGAAGGCCGGCTCTCCTGCTCCGGCGGCCTGATGAAATTGTTTGAGGGCACCGGTTTTTTGCTTTTGAAAACCCACGCCAAAGCCGTCACCTGCTATTTGCGGGGCGCGCGCCGCCTCCCCTTTTCGCCCAATCCGAACCGCAAGCTATGGTTCGCGCGCGTCACCGCCCATTTCAGCGGGCTTTTGACGCCGCCGCACACGGCCGGCATCAGCGCGACGCGCGCCCGGCAAAAACTGACGCGCTGGGTTTACGACACCATGGTCCAACAGCAATTCGACATCGAGCTGGCCGCCGCGCCCAGGAACATTCTGGCGGCGATCCTGCAAACGGCGCGGCAGTTCCCCGGCGTGGTCGCGCTGGAAGATGCGACGCATCAGAAGCTGACTTACCGCCGGCTGCTGGCCGCGGCGGAAGCGCTGGCCGGCCAGTGGCGGCGGCAATGGCCCGGCGGCGGCCCGGCGCGCGTGGGCGTGCTCCTGCCCGGTTCGCTGGCCATGCCGGTGACGTTGCTCAGCCTGTGGCGGGTGGAAAAAATTCCGACGATTCTCAATTTCTCCGCCGGCGTCGCCACCATGCTCGCCTGCGCCCAACTCGCCGGGCTGACACAAATCATCACCTCGAAAACATTTTTAGAGCGGGCCAGGTTAAATCTGCGGGCGGTGGAGGAGGCCGGGATCGAACTGCTTTATCTGGAAGACATCCGCGCCAGAATTTCGCGGGCCGATCAAATCCGCTCCCTGCTGCGCGTGGTCTTCCATCCGCAATCCCTGACCCCCAATCCGCCATCCGCCACCGGAGAAGTCGCGCTGGTTCTGTTCACCAGCGGGTCGGAAGGCACGCCCAAGGGAGTGGAGCTGACCCATGCGGGCATCATGGCCAATGTGCGCCAATTGCTGGCGGTGCTGGATGTGACCGACGCGGACCGCATTTTCAACTGTCTGCCGCTGTTCCACAGCTTTGGCATCATCGCCACCGTGCTCCCGCTGATCCACGGCTGCTATGTTTTCCTGTATCCGTCCCCGCTGCGCTATCGGGTGATTCCCACGCTGATCTACGACCTGGATTGCACGATTTTCATCGCCACCAACACCTTTCTCAACGGTTACGCGCGCAAGGCCAATCCGTTTGATTTTCGCACCGTGCGCCTGCTCCTGGCCGCCGCGGAAAAACTGCAGGAAGCCACGGCCAACGGCTGGGCGCGGCAGTTTGGCGTGCGCGTGCTGGAAGGTTACGGCGCGACCGAATGCAGCCCGGCCATCACTGTCAATACTGCGCTCCAGCCGCGCTTTGGCGCCGCCGGCCGGTTTCTGCCGGGCATCGAATACAAATTGGAGCCGGTGGAAGGCGTGGCGCACGGGGGCCGCTTGTGGGTGCGCGGCCCCAACCTGATGCGCGGCTACTTGAACCGGGACGCCAATGAAAAATTCCTCGCCGGCCAGGGATGGTACGACACCGGCGACATCGCCAGCGTGGATGAAGACGGCTTCGTGCAAATCCTGGGCCGCCTCAAACGCTTCGCCAAGGTCAGCGGCGAAATGGTCAGCCTGACCGCGGCGGAGGAAGCCCTGGCCGGGGCGTTTCCGCAATATGGATTGCGTTTTCAAATTGCCGTTTTGGCGCGTCCCGACCCCGACCGCGGTGAGAGCCTGGTGGCGGTGGCCAACGACCGGAGAGTGACCCTGGAGGAACTTCGCGCCGCCATCCGGGCCAGTGGCTTGAGCAACCTTTATGTGCCGCGCGAAATCAAATACTTCCACGATCTTCCCAAGCTGGGAACCGGCAAATTGGACCATCGCGCCCTGGAAAAGCTTATCGCCTAAAATTATGAACTCCCTGCTCCTGTCCTGTTTCCTGTGCGCCGCTCTGGCCGAAACGGTGAAAGCATCCTCCATTACCGCCCAACAAACGCGGAGCGCCCCGGCGGCGCAGGCGGATTGTGTCATCCTCATTCATGGCCTGGGGCGGACCCCTCTGAGCATGATGCGGCTGGAATGGACGTTGGAGCGGGCCGGTTATAAAGTCGTCAACTTTGGCTATCCGTCACGCCAGTACAATGTCGAACAGTTGGCGGAAAAATATCTAGACAAGGCGGTCGCTGCCCAAGGCCAGGCCCGGCAGATACATTTTGTCACCCATTCATTGGGGGGCATTGTCCTGCGGCAGTATTTGGCCGCCCACGCGATGACCAACCTGGGCCGCGTCGTGATGCTGGCCCCGCCCAATCATGGCAGCGAATTGGCGGACCGCCTCAAACAAAGCGCGCTGGGCCGCTGGATTCTTGGCCCAGCAGGCTGCGAGGTCGGCCGCGGCGCGTTGGAATTGCCCGAACGGCTGGGGCCGGCCCATTTTCCACTCGGCGTGATTGCGGCTGCCGGCCCGGTTCACCGCTGGTGGAGCCAGGTGTTCTCCGGGCCAAACGACGGCAAAGTTTCCGTGCAAAGCGCCCAGTTGAACGGCATGGCTGATTTCCTGGTGGTGCCGGGCAGCCACACCTGGATCATGTGGCGCGCCGACACCGCACGCCAGGTCTTGTCCTTTTTGCAACACGGCCATTTCGCGCGGGACAAGCGAGCATAAGAGGTTTGAAATCAGATACCGCGCCTCCCGCGGCAATGAACCCGGTCCGCCCAGGCCTCATGGCGCAATTGGCCGAAGGTCGGAGACGACCTAGCCGTTTTCGTCAGGCTCCCACAATTCGATGGGATTTCCTTCCGGATCCTGTAGTCGGGCAAACCGGCCGTTGGGATGGACTTCGGGATCAACCGCAACCTCAATGCCCGAGGCGCGAAGCTGCGCCACCATGGCCTCAAGGTCTTCCACGCGAAAATTTATCATCCAGCCTTGATTCTTATTCCCAAAGTATTCGGTGTCTTCTGGGAACGGGGCAAATACGGTCGGGCCGGCTTGCTGCCGCCACGGTTTCTGTTCGTAGTCCGACGGCGCGGGATCAACTCCGAGGTGTGCCTGATACCACCGGCCCATCGCCAGCGGATCCTTCGCACGGAAAAAAAGCCCTCCAAGACCAGTGACTCGCTCCATATCCATTCCCCGGCTAATATCTGTGCTTTGGCCCTCCGAATTTCGGGGGAGGCTCGATGCGCGGCGGAACCGGAACCCGCCGCCGCAATTCCACCGGAGGCGGCACCGGAGGAGGCGAAGCGGCTATTTTTGGCGGCGGCTCGGCCGAAGGAGGCGCGGGCTTTGCTCCTGCAGCCCATTGGCTGACGCGGCTGGTCGTCTCGCCGATCTTTTCCTCGGCCATTTTCAATCCGCCGCTCAATTCGGCGCTGGCCCGGGAAATCAGTTCGCCCGCCGCCGCGCCGATGGCCGGCATTTCCAGGGACGGCGGCGCCGGCACGGACGGCCGGTCCAGAACATCGTAGCCGTTGACGATCCAATCCAGCTTGCCGGTCGCGGTGTCCACCATCAACCCATGCACGGGAATTCGAGGGCCGATG
>JBEKUQ010000267.1:0-4818 GCA_049514835.1 Verrucomicrobiota bacterium
GTCCAGGGCAAGGTGACCGCCGCGCGGCAGTGACGCTCGAAATCGCGTCCGAGGAGAGTTGCGCCACGGTTCAGACCCCGGCCAAAGGCGCGCAAGCGGCCTGTTTTCAATGGGTTGCGGATGGCGCGAGGATTATTTTTGAAGAAAAAGCAAAAAAGCGCAAAAAACCGTTGACATAACGGGACTTCGCCCTTAGTTTTCGCAAAGGTTACAGGCTTGAAATAGCAACGAAACACTGGCCCCGAGGTCTTTTCGCAAGCGGGAAGGCTAGGGGTAGTGGTGTTTTGTCGTTTGTGCCCAGTCAGGATGGAGCAAATTTGGTGAATGCCCATGTAGCTCAGTCGGTAGAGCGCGTCCTTGGTAAGGACGAGGTCATCAGTTCAATCCTGATCATGGGCTCCATGTGGCCGTGAGAATTGAGAGATTTTTAAACTAAACAAGCAAACAGAGGAGAGCTCAATGGCAAAAGAAGCATTCCAACGAACCAAACCGCACGTCAACATCGGCACCATCGGTCACGTGGACCATGGGAAATCTACCCTGACCGCCGCCATCGTGGAGGTGCAAAGCAAGAAGGGCATGGCCACGCCCAGAAGTTACGCTGAAATCACCAAAGGCGGCACCGTGCGCGATTCCACCAAGACGGTCACCATCGCCGTGTCGCATACGGAGTACGAATCCCCGCTGCGGCATTACGCGCACGTGGACTGTCCGGGCCATGCGGACTACGTGAAGAACATGATCACGGGTGCCGCGCAGATGGACGGAGCGATCCTGGTGGTGAGCGCGGCGGACGGCCCGATGCCGCAAACGCGCGAGCACATCTTGCTGGCGCGCCAGGTTGGGGTGCCGGCGATTGTCGTGTATCTGAACAAAATTGACCTGGTGGACGATCCCGAGCTGCTGGACCTGGTGGAGATGGAAATTCGCGACCTGCTCAACAAATATCAATTTCCCGGCGACACCACCCCGGTGATCCGGGGCAGTTCCAAGGCGGCACTGGAGGGGGATGCGGCGGGCCTGAAGTCCATCGCCGACCTGCTCGACGCGGTGGACAAGTTCATTCCGCTGCCGACACGCGAGGTGGACAAGCCCTTCCTGATGTGCATCGAAGACGTGTTCAACATTGAGGGCCGCGGCACGGTGGTGACGGGCCGCGTGGAACGCGGGGTCTTGAAAAAAATGTCGGACGTCGAGATCGTGGGCTTGAAGGAAACGCGCAAGACGGTGGCGACGGACATTGAAATGTTCCGCAAACTGCTGGACTCCGCCAACGCGGGGGACAACGTCGGGGTGCTGCTGCGCGGCACCAAGAAGGACGAAGTGGAGCGCGGCATGGTGCTGGCCAAGCCGGGCACGATCACGCCCCACACCAAGTTCAAGGCGGAAGTTTATGTGCTCTCCAAGGATGAAGGCGGCCGGCACACGCCGTTTTTCACCAAATATCGTCCGCAGTTTTATTTTCGGACCACCGACGTGACGGGGACAGTGACGCTGGCGCAAGGGGTGGAAATGGTGATGCCGGGCGACAACGTGTCGGTGGACATCGAACTGATCGCGGCAGTGGCCATGGAAAAAGGGCAGCGGTTCGCCATCCGGGAAGGCGGGCGCACGATTGGCGCGGGCCGGGTGGCGGAGATCGTGGCTTGATTTTGGGCCGGAAGCGGTCGAGCGCCGCTTTCGGCAGCGAGTGAGCAGAGTGGGACCACTCTACGGCAGAGGGCGGTAGCTCAATTGGTAGAGTAGCGGTCTCCAAAACCGTCGGTTGGGGGTTCGAGTCCCTCCCGCCCTGCCAAATAGAATGGAGAAAGACGAAGAGAAGAGAAGAGAAGAGAGCGGAACAGGCAATGGGACGCCAGAAAGGGCAACGGCATGTGCCGGGAGTTGGAGGGGTGGCAGAGTGGTCTATTGCGACGGTCTTGAAAACCGTTGTGCGGGAAACCGCACCGGGGGTTCGAATCCCTCCCCCTCCGCCAAAGTAGAATGATATGAATTCGTTGATCATAGAATCGGTTGCGCTGGTGGTTGTGACAGTGGTGTTTGTGCTGCTGTTGCGGGCCGGCTATTTCCTGAAGATTTCCGCCTATTGGGGCGAGATGATGGAGGAGATGAAAAAATGCACCTGGCCGACCTGGGAGGAGTTGCTGGGGTCAACGGTCTTGGTCATGGTCGCGATCGTGGGGATCGGCGGCTTTACCGTCGCCGTGGATTATATCTGCTCCAACATTATCAAGGCCATCATCTAAGGAACGCGCATGCCCAAGAGCCAATGGTTTGTCATCCATACTTTGTCCGGCCAGGAGCACAAGGTCAAAGAGAACATTGAGAAGCGGATCAAGGCGGAGGAAATGTCCGAATACATCAAGGAGGTTCTCGTGCCGGTGGAGAAGGTGGTGGACGTGCGCGGCGGCAAGAAGACGGTGACCAGCCGCAAGCTGCATCCGGGTTATGTGTATATTGACATGATGCTGCTGGACGACCAGAACCGGATCCTGGAGAAGCCATGGTATTTTATCCAGGATACTCCCGGCAAAATCGGCATCGTGGGCGGCGACCGTCCCCTGCCGGTGACGCCGGACGAGATTGCCGTGATCAAGGAACAGATTACGGAATCCGAAGAGACCGAGAAGCCGAAGGTGAGCTATGAAACCGGGGAGACGGTCAAGATCAATGACGGGCCGTTCCTGAACTTCAGCGGGGTGATTGAGGAAATTGAGCCGGAGCGCGGCAAACTGAAGGTGACGGTGAACATTTTTGGGCGCAACACCCCGGTGGAACTGGAGTATTGGCAGGTGGAAAAGGCGTGAGCGCAGCTCTTTGACGCCCGGCCGGCAAGGGCTGGAGCGGACCGGCAAATGATTTAGAAAGATTTATGGCAAAAAAGATAATTGGACAGATCAAGCTGCAGATCGCGGCCGGGCAGGCCAATCCGGCGCCGCCGGTGGGGCCGGCGCTGGGCCAGCAGGGCGTGAACATCATGGCCTTTTGCAAGGAATTCAACGCCACCACCCGCGACCAGTCCGGCATGATCATCCCGGTGGTCATCACCGTTTTTGCGGACAAATCCTTTAAATTCATCACCAAGTCCCCTCCGGCGGCGGTGCTGCTCAAGAAGGCGGCCGGGATCGCCTCCGGCTCCAAGATACCGAACAAGGAAAAGGTGGGCAAGGTGACGCGCAAACAGGTCTTGGAGATCGTCAAGATCAAGGCGAAGGATTTGAACTCGGTCAGCGAAGAAGCGGGCTTCCGCGTCATCGCGGGAACGGCGCGCAGCATGGGAATTGACGTGGTGGATTAACCAATCGCGGGAGAGTTTCGCCCGGCGAAACTCGCCAGAACCGCTCCTAAAATATGCCAAGCAAACGATACAAGAAAGCGCTCGAACTGGTGGAAAAGAACAAGGCCTACGCCCTGAAGTCAGCCGTCGAAGTCCTGGCCAAGTTCCCCAAGGCAAAATTCAACGAGACCATTGAGATGGCCTTCCGGCTGGGGGTCGATCCCAAGCAGTCCGATCAAATGGTGCGCGGGACGGTTCCGCTGCCGCACGGGAGCGGGACGGTGGTGCGCGTGCTGGTTTTTGCCCGGCCCGGCGCCGCGGCCGACGCGGCCAAAGCGGCGGGGGCCGAGTATGTGGGAATGGAGGACTTGATCAAGCGCTGCACCGAGGGGTGGTCGGATTTTGACGTGGCGATTGCCTCGCCGGAAGCGATGTCGGAAGTGCGCAAGCTGGGCAAGGTGCTCGGACCGCGGGGCCTGATGCCCAACCCCAAGACCGGCACGGTGACCGACGACACGGCCAAGGCGGTCAAGGAAGTCAAGGCCGGGCGGGTGGAATTCAAGGTGGACAAGGGCGGGAACGTGCATGTGCCCATCGGCAAGGCCTCCTTTGCGCCGCAGCAGTTGGTGGAGAACGCGCGGGCGGTCATCGAAGCGGTGGCCAAATCGCGGCCGCACACGGCCAAGGGCCAGTTCATCAACAGTTGCACATTGTCCGCCACCATGAGCCCGCCCGTGCTGGTGGACGTCAAGGAATTTCAACAAGCGGCTTGAACCCGAAAGCGAGAAATTAATGCGCGCCGAAAAGCAATACATCAGCAACGAGTACGTGAAGCGCCTGCACGCTTCGCCCTTTTTTATCGTGGTGGATTACCGCGGCCTGAAAGTGGGGCCCATCACCGAACTGCGCAAGCGCCTGGTCAAGGCGGGCGCGGAAATGCACGTGGTCAAGAACTCCCTGTTCCGCCTCGCCGTCAAGGAGGCCGGCGTGGTGGATTTGGGCGCGGCCCTGGTCGGGCAACTGGCGGTGGTCAGCGGCCCCAAAGACATTTCCTCGGCCGCCAAGGTGGTGAAGACCTTTGGCGCCGAGTTCGACAAGCCGAAAATCAAGTTCGGCTATTTGAAGAACCAGCGTTTGGAAAGCGCGGAGATTTTGGCCCTGGCAGATTTGCCCTCCCTTGAAGTCATGCGGGGCAGGATGCTTGGGGTCCTGGCGGGACCGGCCACCAAGCTGGCGGTCCTGCTGTCCACACCCGGCACGCAGTTGGCGCGGGTGCTCAAAGGCCGCCAGGAAAAGCTGGAGAAGCAGGAGAAGCCCGCCGCCGCCTGAGCGGCGGAGCGGACCGATCCGGCAGATTCGGCAGGCGGGAAACATTTAACAATTTCGTTTCCAGCGCAGAAAATGGAAACGGAGCAACAACTATAACAAAGTAAATCGTCGGTCCGGCGTGCCGGCCGGAACAATGCATCCGCGGCTGTGGATGGCGACGAGACTGAAAGGCAATGAATATGGCAGATATCGCAAAAATGGTGGAAGAACTC
>JBEKUQ010000268.1:0-4817 GCA_049514835.1 Verrucomicrobiota bacterium
CAGGCGTTTGTCGTTGTTCGACGTCGCCCGGATGATTTTGCCGTCCTGGAATTCCAGCCGCACATTTTCAAACTTCGTGCCCGAATAAATGGTGGGGGTGTTGTATTGGATGCAGCCCTGCACGGAGTACTTGATCGGGCAACTGAAAACTTCGCCGTCGGGGATGTTGCGCAGGCCCTCGGCCCGGATGGCCCCGATGCCTTTGATGCTGAACCGCAAATCCGTGCCCGGCGATTTGAGCTGGACCCGGTCAGTTCGGCTCATCAATTTTTGCAGCGGCAGCATGGCCCGCGCCATTTTTGGATAATCCATGGTGCAGACGTCAAAATAGAAGTTCTCGAACGCCTCCGTGCTCATGTTGGCGGCCTGGGCCATGCTCGGGGTGGGCCAGCGCAGCACACACCAGCGCGTCTTGTTGACACGCCAATCCTGCACCGGCCGCGTGGTTCTGGTGTAGAGGCTCATCAACGGGCCGGGGACATCGGAGCTTTCGCTGGAATTGTCCGCCCCGCGGACGGCGATGTAGGCCTGCATGCGTTTCATGCGCGATAATTCAACGTCGCGCACCAGCCGCGCATGGGCCTCGGTGGTTCCGAGCATCATCTCCCGGTTCAGCCGGGTATGGCGCACCTCCAGCAGGGGGATCGCGCCCCGGCGGCGGGCGGCCCGCGTCAAGGCGATCACCATCTCATCGGGCGCATCCATCATCTCCAGCAGGATGCGGTCGCCCTTTTTCAAGCCCGTGGAATAAGTGGTCAGCAGCTCGGCCAGTTTTTTGTAGCGAGGATCCGTCATATATTTGGCCCATCACTAAACACCGCCGCCCGTCCCGGCGCAATAAAAAGGAGCGGGGCCTTGCCACATTTTCCTGGCAAAAACTCGTGGACGTGTTAAACGGGTCATTGACCAGTCAAATTTTTTGAGAATTAATCCATGAAAGCGACCACTGTGATTGCGGCTTCCCAAGCCAAGGCCAGGTTTTCGGAGCTTTTGGAGCGAACCCGCCAGGGAGAAGGGTTCGCCATCACACTGCATGGCGAGGAAGTCGCCAGGCTCGTTCCCGCCAAAGGGCCAAGCCTGAGCGAGATCCAAAGCGCCATCGCCGGGATCAAATCCAGGCGCATGACTCTCAACCCTCCCGGAAAACCCAGGCTGCGTTTGAAGAATTTGATCAACGAGGGTCGTCCATGAATTTCATCGTGGACTCTTCGTATGCCCTGGCGTGGGTGATGAAGGAGGAGGCCGGGCCGGAAACCGACAACGTCCTCGATTCCCTCGGACGGGGAGCGAAAGCTTTTGTGCCGGCGCTGTGGCATTGGGAAATCGCAAACGCGTTGCTGGGGGCGGAGAGGCGAAAGCGAGCCAGCAGGACCGAAATCAACGCCCACCTGCTGCTGTTTCGCTCGCTCCCGATTGAAGTGGACGAGGAGGCGGTCCACCAGGCATGGGGCGCGACCCAACTCCTGGCGCAGAAGCACATGCTGACCAGTTACGATGCCGCTTATCTTGAGCTGGCCATTCGCCGGGGTCTGCCGCTTGCCACCTTGGACGAGGCACTTGTGGCCGCCGCTAATTTAGAGAAGGTCCTGCTGCTCCCGGAAAAATGACACGCGAGTTTTTGCGGCGTGCCTTTCGCCGTTTCAATGTTGCGGTTGCAAGCGTTCTGCTTTGCGGAGGAGGAGTTCCTGCCGTCTGGTTTCGCCGCGCAGCAGGTCCTCCGCGCACCAGCCCTTGGCCTGCGCGGCACTGGCAAGGTCAAATAATTCTCTGGCCAGTGACGACTTGCTCCATTCTTTTGCTCGCCGCGCGGAGGGAGGAAGAAGTTTTGCCTTGCGCCCTTTTTTTGCCAGTTTTTCCGCGCGCAGAAGAGCGGGCAAATGTCTGGGAATGCCGTCCAGCACGGAAGGGCGGGCGTGCCGGGTCCCGTGTTTTTCGGCGGTCTTGATTTTTTCCCAGTTAGCCCAGACTTCATCCACGTTTTTGACTTTGGTCCCGGCGAAGACGTGCGGGTGGCGGCGCACGAGTTTTTCGGTGATGCGGCGGGCCACTTGCCCGAAATCAAAGGCGCCGCGCTCTCCGGCCAACTGGCAGTGAAACACCACCTGCAACAGCAAATCGCCCAGTTCCTCGGCCATTTCCTGATCGTCGCCCGCTTCGATGGCGTCCATCAATTCGTAGGCCTCTTCGACCGCGTGGAAGCGGAGCGTGCGATGGTTCTGTTCCCGGTCCCACGGGCAGCCGGTCGGGGAACGCAGCCGGGCCATCACCGCGAGCAGGTCGCGGAGCGCGGCGGCGGATTGTTCTTGGTTCTTGTTCATGGGCGCCTTCAGGCGGGTTCACAGAATCACCAGGTTGTCTCGATGCACGAGCACCCCGGCGGCCTGCCGGGATTTGACGGCGGTGGAATCAAAGTCACATATCCCGCGGGCGAACTCCGTGCCGTTGCGATCGCACACGCGCACGACTTCGCCGGCGGCGAAATCGCCGTCGCACCGCGCCACTCCGGGCGGGAGCAGGCTCTTGCCCCTTTCGCGCAGCGCTTGCTTGGCCCCATCATCCACAAACAGCGTGCCTTTGGGATGATGGAAAAAAGCGATCCAGCGTTTGCGCCCCTTCAATTTCGCCGCCTGCGCCACAAAAATGGTCCCTTCTTCGCGCCCCTCGAAAATGCGGGCCAGCACGTTCTTCTTTTTCCCGGAGGCGATGACCAGCGGAATGCCGGAACGCATCACGATCCTGGCCGCCTGCAATTTGGAGGCCATGCCGCCCACGCCGGTGGCGCTGTCGGTGCCGCGCGCCTGTTTTTCGACGGCGGCGTCCAGATGTTCGACCGTGCTGATGGTTTTGGGATTGGGTTTGCCGAAATTCTCGATGAAGCCGTCCACGGTCGTCAAAATGACCAGGGCGTCGGCCGGCAGCAGGCAGGCCACCAGCGCGGACAACTGGTCGTTGTCGCCGAACTTTATTTCCGTGAAGGAAATGGCGTCGTTTTCATTGATGACCGGGAGGATGCCGTGGCGCAGGAGGGCGAGGAGCGTGGTGCGGGCGTTGAGATGGCGCTCGTGATGTTCCAAGTCGTCGTGGGTGAGGAGGACCTGGGCGACGCGCAGTCCCGCCTCGCCGAGGAGTTTTTCGTAGATGGTCATGAGGCGGGGCTGGCCCACGGCGGCGCAGGCCTGCAACTCGGCCGTTTCCACCGGGCGTTTTTCGTAGCCCAGAATTCCCATGCCCGCGCCGACGGCGCCGGAGCTGACGATGACGACTTCCTTGCCCTGGGCGCGGAGGGCGGCGACCTGGGCGGCCAACTGAGTCATCTGCGCCAGGTCGGGTTGTTTGCGGCTGTCGGTCAGGACGCCAGTGCCCAATTTCACGACGATGCGGCTGGCCTTGATGAGTGTATCGCGATGCATAAGCCGGCGAAAGAATGCCGAAGGCAAAATGAAAAATGAAGGATTTAAAAAGGGGCTGGATGGCCGCAAAAAAGAAGCTCCTGGCGAAAGTGGGCGAGGCCGCCAGCAGGCCAGGACGCAACCCGCAGCCGAGACGGCCGCGCTACGGAAAGGGCGCGAACGGGATGGGTGGGTGATGGCGGCGGTCAGGGACTGACCGCCCAACCTTCCATGGGCTTCGACGGAGGCGGGAAATGAAAAATGAAAAATGTAAAATGTAGAATGGTATGAGGGGAGGGGAGGGTTAGGTTTTGCCGCCCATTTGGGAGAGGAGGCGGTCGTTGAATTCCTTGGCGGAGTTGTGGCCGGAGGATTTGAGTTTGATTTGAAAGGCGGCGACTTCGATGAGGCGGGCCAGGTCGCGGCCGGGACGGACGGGGATGGTGATGTGGGGAACTTCGACGCCGAGGATTTTGACGTATTCCTGTTCGAGGCCGAGGCGGTCAATGTCGCCGACGTCGTCCCAGGCTTTGAGGGTGATGACGAGGTCCACGCGTTTTTCGGCGCGGATGCTGCGGACGCCGAACATGGAGGCGACGTTGATGATGCCAATGCCGCGGACTTCCATGTGGGCGCGGGTGAGTTCGGCGCTGGTGCCCATGACGTCGCGGCCGTCAATGAGGGTGACGCGGGTGACGTCGTCGGAGACCAGGGAGTAGCCGCGCTCGATGAGGGCGAGGACGCTTTCGCTTTTGCCGATGCCGCTTTCGCCGCGGATGATGACGCCGACGCCGAGGATGTCCACCATGCTGCCGATTTCGCTGCCGCGGGGCGCGAAGAGCATTTCGAGGGCGATGGTGGCCATGTTGATGAATTTCATGGTGATGAGGGGCGTGACGAGGATGGGGACCTGGGCCTTTTCGGCGGCGCGCAGGAAGAGTTTGTCGGGCTTGAGGTTGCGGGCGAAGACGACGCCGGGGATTTTGTAGGAGAAGAGGTCGGCGTAATGGGGTTCGCGCTGTTCGGGCTTGAGGGCGCGGAGGAAGGAGGACTCGGCCTTGCCGATGACCTGGAGGCGTTTGCTGGCGAAGTAACGGGTGAAGCCGGCGAGGGCGAGGCCGGGGCGGTTGACGGTGGGCTCGCGGATGATGCGCTTGAGGCCGCCGGAGCCGGCGAGGAGGCGCAATTCGAGGTGGCGGGTTTGTTCGCGGTAGAATTTTTCGACGGTGATGAGTTCGCGTTGCATGGGGAATCAGAGGTTGAATTCGGGGCCGAGGTAGATTTCGCGGGCCTTGGGATCGTTGGGCATCTGGTCGCCGTTGCCGGAGTAAACGACCTGGCCATGATGGATGAGGTAGGCGCGGTCCACGAGTTTCAAGGTTTCGCGCACGTTGTGGTCGGTGATGAGGATGCCCAGGCCGCGGTCGC
>JBEKUQ010000269.1:0-4812 GCA_049514835.1 Verrucomicrobiota bacterium
AACGAGCGCGTCGAGACCATTTTCATGATGCCCAAGGATACTTACACCTTCCTCAGTTCCCGCATCGTCAAGGAGATCGCCCGGCTGGGGGGCGATGTCGGCTGTTTCGTGCCGGAGGCGGTGCGGCAGGCCTTGGCGGCAAAATTCAAAACACCGGCCCCGCCATGCCCTTGACGATCAACATCCGCCATCTGGAGGAAAAAGACCTCCATGTCCACGGGCAGTTGCCGGCCCCGGAATTGCAACTGGACGACGACGAGTTGGTGCGCGCGCGCCAGCCGTTGCACTATGACTTGACCGCCCATCAGGCCGGGCGCGATATTCTGGTGAGCGGCCGGCTGGAAATGGCGCTGGATTGCGAGTGCGCCCGCTGCCTCAAGCCCTTCCGATTCCGGCTGAAACTGCCCGATTGGCTGCTGCTTCTGCCCTCCGAAGGCCCGGAGAAGGCGGTGGCGAAGGATGATGCCGTGGACTTGACGCCTTATCTGAGGGAAGCTATTCTGCTTGAGTTTCCGCAACATCCGTTGTGTGATAGCGATTGCGCGGGATTGCCCCAGCGGGCAGACGCAAACCGTCAGAAAAACGATGGGTCCGGCCAGACGCCAGGAGCGTCGGCCTGGGCTGAATTAAACAAATTAAAGTTCTAACAGACAACAAGTTATGGGAGTTCCAAAACGCAAGCCTTCTCACAGCCGGCAAAGGATGCGCCGCGCCTACAACAGCGTCCTCAAGCTGCCGCAATTAAGCACCTGCCCCCAATGCGCCGCCCCCTATGTCCCGCACCGGGTTTGTCCCTCTTGCGGTTACTACAAGGGCCGCCAGGTCATTTCCGTCCACGTCAAGGCCTGAGCCGGTCTTGGTCAGCGCGGTAACCTCTCCTCCGCGCTCTTTTTGCTTATGCGAATCGTTGTGGATGTGATGGGCGGGGATCATGGCCCGGAGGTTATCATTGAGGGCGCAAGGCTCGCCTTGGCCGCCAACTCCGGCATTTCCGAGCTTTATTTCGTCGGCCGCGAGGACGAAATCAACGCCGCCATGTCCCGCGTCGGTTGCGCCGATCCGCGCGTCCACGTCCTCCACGCCAGCCAGGTCGTCACCATGGAGGACAAGCCCGCCGAAGGCGTCCGCCGCAAAAAAGATTGCTCCATCCTCCGCGCCGTTGACCTCCTCAACGAGGGCAAGGCCGACGCCTTGATTTCTCCCGGCAACACCGGCGGGATTGTCGCCGCCTCCATGATCCGCCTCCGCCCCCTCCCCGGCCTGGACCGTCCCTGCATCGCCACCGTCATCCCCGCCCCGGAAAATGAATTCGTTCTCCTCGATTCCGGCGCCAGCGTCGAATGCCACCCCGAAAACCTCCTCCAATTCGCCATCATGGGCAGCATCTATTCCCGCGAGATTCTCGGCTACCAGTCCCCCCGCGTCGGCATCTTGAGCAACGGCACCGAGCCCAACAAAGGCACCGAACTCACCAAGGAAACCTGCAAACTTTGCCAGCAGGTCAACCTCAATTTCATCGGCAACGTCGAAGGTCACGACCTGTTTCACAACCGCGTGGACGTCGTGGTCTGCGACGGTTTTGTCGGCAACATCGTCCTCAAGACCTTGGAGAGCTTCTTCAAAGGCATGGCCGCCTGGCTCAAACGTGAAATCGCCAAAAACCCCAAACGCCAATTGGGCGCTTTGCTCTCCAGAAACGCCTTCCGCACCATCGCCCGCCGCATGGACCCCGACGGCCGGGGCGGCGCGCCCCTCCTGGGATTGAACGGCACCGTCGTCAAGGCCCACGGCTCCGCCCGCGAGCGCGCCATTATGAACGCCATCCACCTCGCCGCCGAGGCCGTCCAGCACCACATCAACGACATCATCCAGGCGGAGGTGGCCCAGGCCGCCGCCCGCCTCACCGAGGCCAAAACATGACTCTGCCGCCCCAAAAATTCATCAACCCCCGCGCCCGCCACCATTTCAAAAGCCGCACCTGCTCCATCGCCGGCGTCGGCTCCTACCTCCCCGAACGCGTCCTCACCAACTACGACCTGGGCAAAATGGTGGACACCTCCGATGAATGGATCACCAGCCGCACCGGCATCAAGGAACGCCGCCTCGCCGCCAAGCACCAGCACACCTCCGACCTCGCCGCCGCCGCCGCCCTGGCCGCCATGAAAAACGCCCACGTCACCGCCGACCAGCTCGACTTGATCATCATCGCCACCATCACCCCCGACATGCCCTTCCCCTCCACCGCCTGCGTCGTCCAGCGAAAAATCAGCGCCTGCCACGCCGCCGCCTTCGACATCGAAGCCGCCTGTTCCGGCTTCCTTTACGCCCTGGAAATCGGCCAGCACTTCATCATGGCCCACACCGCCGACACCGTCCTGGTCATCGGCGCCGACAAACTTTCCTCCATCGTCAATTGGAAGGACCGCAACACCTGCGTCCTCTTCGGCGACGGCGCCGGCGCCGCCGTCTTGCGCAACCGCCCCAACGCCCACGGCCTCCTCACCACCTGCATGGGTTCCGACGGCACCAAAGGCGATATGTTGTGCATGCCCGGCGGCGGTTCCCAATGCCCGCCCACCCCTCATTCCCTCGCCACGGGAATGCATTACTTGCGCATGGACGGCAAGGAAACTTTCAAAAACGCCGTCAACGCCATGCACTTCGCCGCCAGCGAGGCCCTCCGCCGTTGCGCCACCCACATCCGCCACATCAAGTGCGTCATTCCCCATCAGGCCAACCGTCGTATTATTGACGCCGTGGCGGACCGCCTCGGCGCCACGCCGCAGCAGGTCTTTACCAACCTGGAAAAATACGGCAACACCTCCGCCGCCTCCGTCGCCATCGCCCTGGATGAGGCCGTGCAGCAGGGCCGCATCCAAAAGGGCGACCTCATCCTCCTCATCGCCTTCGGCGCCGGCCTCACCTGGGCCGCCGCCGTCATCGAGTGGTGAACCCCCGTTGGCAGTGCCTTCCTTCAAGGCTTTCCATCACGCAGCAATCCGCGTCAATCCAGCCTGACAGGCGTTTCAGGTCTTCAACCCGCTTGCGAAACGGCGCCGGAGAATGTAATGTAAAGGGGATCAACGACGACCATTGCAATCGGCAGAGAAATAGGGCTGAACCCCGTTCAGCAGGAAGAACCCGATTCTGAAGGTTGCCAACGTTTCCGAAACGGTCCATCTCCGCGACGGGGAGCGTTTACAACCGAAAAACGCGAACAAACACAAAGGAAATATTATGAACGAACCTACTCAATCAACCAATCGTGACATGGGCGATCTGGCCGACGACGCCCAGGCGCTCATGACCGCCACCGCCGGCGTGACCGGAGAAAAGGTCAAGGAAGCCCGCAATCGTCTCGCCGCGGCGCTGGAACGCGGCAAGGAAATCTATGGCCGCGTTCGGACCAAGACGGTCGAAAGCGCCAAGGCGGTTGATAAAGCCGTGCATGAACATCCCTACCAGGCCATCGCCGTCGGCGTCGGCGTCGGGGTGCTCATCGGTTATCTCCTCGGCCGCAGGCATTCGCGCGACCGCGATTGATCTCGCTATGGATGACGACTTCGCCAGCTTCCGGCAACTCGGCGCGGCCTCCAAACAGGTCGCGCGTTGCCTGTTGACCATCGGGGAGAACCGCCTGGAACTCTTGATGGTCGAAGTCAAGGAGGAGCGCGAGCGTCTCCTGCGCGCCTTCCATTTGACTCTCGGCGTGGCCGCCTTCGGTCTGCTCGCCGGCATGACGCTCACCGCGGCCATCGTGGTTTGGGCCTGGCCTCATTATTCACCCGTGGCCGTTCTCCTGACATTGACCGGCCTCTACGGCGCGGCCGGCGGTTGCCTTTTCTGGCGGCTCACCGCACTGCTGCGAGATTGGCAGACGCTTGCCGCCTCGCTCGATCAACTCCGCAAGGACCGCGCATGTTTGGAAAAAATCCTCGAATGAACTCGCTGCAATCCCAGAAACAACTCTTGCTGGCCGAAAGCGAACTCAACCGCGCCCAACTGGCCGGGGACATGGCCGCGCTGACGGCGGATGTTCGCGCGCTCGCCGGCCGCGCCAAAACCATTGGTTTGATCGCCTCCTCGGCCACGGCGCTGCTGGTGGGTCTGGCGGCCTTCCGGCGCAAGAAGTCCGCGTCCGCCGGCGGGAAACCTTCCTGGCTGCCAACCATTCTCGAAGGCGCGGGCCTGGTATCCAGCCTCTGGCTGGCCTTCCGCCCGCAGCCTCGCAACCGGGATGGAGGGTAAATTCGCCCGCCCGCCGGCCCGCAAACACCTTTTGTCTTTTCCTGCTCGCAAGCGGCAGAGGCTTTTGGTACAAAGCCGTCAGATGAACCGTTTGTTGTTTGGCGACAATCTGAACTGGCTGCGCAACAAGGACATTTTTCCTGACGCGAGCGTTGACCTCGTTTATCTCGATCCGCCGTTCAATTCCAACGCCGATTACAACGTGCTTTTCCGCGAGGCTTCCGGCGAGGCCAGCCAGGCCCAATTTCACGCCTTCACGGACACCTGGAATTGGGCCGACGCCGCGCAAGTTTATTCCGAGTTTATGGACCACTGCCCGAACACCGCCGTGGTGGAAATGATGCAAGCCCTCTACAGCTTTCTCCGGGCCTCGCCCATGATGGCGTATTTGGCGATGATGGCCCCGCGTCTGGTGGAACTCCATCGCGTCCTCAAACCCACCGGCAGCCTCTATCTTCATTGCGACCCGACCGCCAGCCATTATCTGCGCGTATTGATGGATGGAATTTTCGATTCCAGGCGCATGCTGAATGAAATCTGTTGGAAGCGTTCCGGCGCCCACAG
>JBEKUQ010000270.1:0-4798 GCA_049514835.1 Verrucomicrobiota bacterium
GCGCTGGGAGAGGGCATCCATGACGTGGCGGGCCAGCCTGGGTTCGAGGGTGAGGCTGATTTCGGTGGGGGTCTGGCGGAGGCACTGGGCCATTTGCTGCTCCAGGCGAGGGTCGAGGGTGATGGCCTGCAAACCGCCCTTGTCGCTTTGGAAGGGTTTGACAATTTGGGAGCCGAGGGCACGGCGGGCGTGTTCGGACAACTCGTCCGGGTTCTTGGTGACGCTGGCGTAATCGCTGACTTTTTCAAGGATGCCGGCCAGATTGCGGATGGAGACGCCCTCGGCGAGAAGGTTTTGCAAAATGCGCTGGACCTGGCCGACGTTGAGTTGGGCGGGGATCAATTCGGAAACGACCGTGGCATGGGTTTGCTTGAGGTTGTCGAGGAGGGTTTGGACGTCCTGGCGGCTGAGGATGTCGTGGCAGTTGCGCTTGACGGTCTCGGAAAGATGGGTGACGAGAACGGAGGAGGCATCCACAACGGTGTAGCCGCTGAGCTCGGCGTTTTTGCGTTCGGCGTCGGCGATCCAGGTGGCGGGGAGCTTGAAGACCGGCTCGACGGTGGGCAGGCCCTTGAGGATCGTTTTGCTGTTGGAGGCGTTCATGGCCAGCCAATGGCCTGGCATCAATTCGCCCTGCACGATGGGATTGCCCTTCAGGAGAAAGCGATATTGGTTGGCTTCGAGCTGCAAATTGTCGCGGAGGCGGATGGGGGGAATGATGACGCCCATTTCCTGGGCGAAGGTTTTGCGCACGCCGGTGACGCGTTCGAGGAGATCGCCGCCCTTGCGGATGTCGGCCAGGCCGACGAGGCCGAAGCCCAGCTCGATTTGCAGGGCGTCAACGGAGAGGAGGTTTTCCAGTTTGTCGGCGGCGCTGGCGGCGGCGGCCGTCCTAGGGGACGCGGTACCGGAGGACTCGAAGGTTTCGCCAGGCTTGAGGAGCTGTTCCTGGCCGCGCAACTGATAAGCGAGCATGCCGCAGATGGCGGCGAGGAAAAGGAAGGGTAACATGGGCAGGCCCGGCACGATGGCAAAGGTCGCGAGCATGGCGGTCAAAATGACCAGCACCTTGGGAAAGGCGAGCAATTGACGGGCGAGTTCGCGTCCCAGGTCCTCCTTGGCGGCGGCGCGGGTGACAAGGATGCCGGCGGCGGTGGAGGTGATGAGGGCGGGAATCTGGGAGACGAGGCCGTCGCCGATGGAGAGCAAGGTGAAGCGCTGCAAGGCTTCGTTGACGGTCATGCCTTTTTGCATGATGCCGATGGCGAAACCGCCGAGCACGTTGATGAGGGTGATGAGAATGGCGGCGATGGCGTCGCCGCGGACGAACTTGCTCGCGCCGTCCATGGCGCCGTAGAAATCGGCTTCCTGCTCGACCTTGCGGCGGCGGCGGCGGGCCTCGGTTTCATTGATGATGCCGGCGTTGAGCTCGGCGTCAACGGCCATCTGCTTGCCGGGCATGGCGTCGAGGGTGAAACGGGCGGCGACCTCGGCGATGCGTCCGGCGCCCTTGGTGATGACGATGAAATTGATGAGGGCGAGAATTAAAAAGATGACCAGGCCGACGACGTAATTGCCGCGGACGACAAAATTGCCGAAGGTTTCGATGATGTGGCCGGCGTAGCCGTTGAGGAGGATGAGGCGGGTGGAGGCGATGTTGAGGGATAGACGATAGAGAGTGATAAAAAGCAATAAAGTAGGGAAGCCGGTGAACTCGGCCGGCTCCTTGACGTAGAGGATGGAAAGGAGAACGAGCAAGGAGAGGGCGATGCTGACGGCCAGAAAGAGGTCCAGGAAAAAGGGATGGATGGGGAGGATCATCAGCAGGACGGTGCCGAACAATCCGAGGACCAGGACGACATCGCCCTGTTTGAACAAGATGGACAGGCCGGATTTGGATTTGGCTTGCGGCATGAGAATGGCTTAAAGAGCTATGTATTTTGACATTGTTCGCGATAGTAGCGGTAGGCGTTGACGCGATAGACCCACGCCAAGACCTCGGCCACCACGGCATAGAACTGAGCAGGAATCTCGCCACCGACGCGGCCATATTTGAACATGAGGCGGGCCAGGGGCTTGTTTTCGATGATGGGAACCTGGTGTTGGCGGGCGATGTCGCGGATGCGCAGGGCGTTAAGGCGGGAGCCTTTGGCGACGATGACGGGGGCTTTCATGGTTTTTTTATCGTAACGAAGGGCGACGGCGAGATGGGTTGGATTAGTCACAACCACATCAGCCTTAGGCACTTCCGCAAGCATCCGGCGTTTGGTGAAGGCCTGGCGGCGGCGGCGCTGGTTGGCCTTGATGAGGGGGTCGCCCTCGGTGTGTTTGGTTTCGTCCTTAAGCTCCTGGCGGGTCATTTTGAGTTCCTGGTTGGTTTGCCAAAACTGGTAGCCGTAGTCCACAGCCGCCAGAATGACCAGGGCGACAGCGGCTTGGAGGATGATGCGAAAGGCAGAATCTGCCATGAACTGGGCAATCCTTGCCAAATCCACGGCGGAGTGAAAAATGGGGTCTTGGAGGACTTGCTTGGTGACGTTGAAACAGAGGGCGATGACGACGGCAAGTTTGGCAACGCCGATGCCAGTGGAAACAGCGGCGTTGCGGGAGAAGAGGCGCTTAAAGCCCTGCACCGGGCTGATTCTCTCCCAATCCACGGCCAAGGCATCGGAGGTGGCGCGAAAGCGGGTTTGGATGCCGCCGGCGAGGAGGCCGCCGAGCATGGTGGCGGCGAGAACGGGCCAGACACATTGGCCGAACAAGAGGACGCCGTTGATGGCGTAGCCCTGCATGGCGTTCAGGCTCAGCGGGGTGTCGTGCAAATGGCTGAGGGTGGAAACCAAGGACCTGGACATGAGCCGCCAGGTTTCCGCGCCGGTGAACTTCAAGGCGAGCAGGCCGGCCATGAGAACAAAGACCGTCTGGACCTCGCGGCTGCGGGCGATGCGGCCTTTCTTCAGGGCCTCTTCGAGGTGCCGTGGTGTCGGTTGCTCTGTCTTCTCTCCGATCTGGTCGTTCATGGGGGAAGTGAGCTTTGGTGCGCTCCGAGGTTTAGTGCGCTCCGAGGAGTTGGGCGACGCGGAGGACGTCTTCGGGGAGGCGGCGCAAGTAGTTGACGATGTGCTCGGACATGAGCTGGAGGGTCAGCCCCAGGACGCTCAGGCCGACGAGGGGGCGGACGGCGAAGCTCTCGCTGAAGACGTTCATCTGCGGGACGGCGCGGCCGAGGACGGAAAAGATGAGGGAAATGATGAAGGAGACGGCCATAAGCGGGGCGGCGAGCTGGAGGGCAATGACAAACAGGCCGCTGGTGCGGGCCATGATGTCGGCCAGGAAGGCCTGGGAGAGATGGGCGCCGCCGACGGGGAGAAAGGAGTAGGTGCGCTGGAAGCCGGCGAGCATCCAATGGTGCAAGTCGAGGGTGAGCCACAACATGATGGCGAGATAGTACAAGATGGCGGCGGGCGGCGTCATGGAGACGTCGCTCATGGGACCGACGCCGGAAGGCATGGCGAGGCCGATTTCGATGCCGACGATGGCGCCGGCGATTTCCAGGGCGAAGAAGATCATGCGGCTGGCGAAGCCGAGCATGAGGCCGATGCCGATTTCCATGGTCATCTGGCCGGCCAACCCCCACAAATCCTGGGCGAGGACCGGAGCGGGGAGGGTGGCGCTGACGAGCAGGGCGGTGAGAGCGCCGAGGGCGAGACGCAACTGGACGGGGAAATTGCGGGCGGAGAAGACGGGGAAGACGGCGAGCATGGCGCTGACCCGCAAGAAGACCAGGAGCCAGTTGGTGAATTGCGGGATCATGCGCCTAATGGACCATTTGCGGCATTTTTTCGATCATGGCGGTGGAGAATTCGACGAGGGAGCGGAGCAGCCAGGGCATGAGGATGATCAAGAGGGCGATGATGCCGAGGGCCTTGGGGACAAAGGCGAGGGTTTGCTCCTGGATGGAGGTGACGGATTGGAAGAGGCTGACGGCGAGGCCGATGATCATGGCAGTGAGGAGAATGGGAGTGGCGACGGCGACGGCTTCCAGCATGAGGGACTTGAGGAGTTCGGCGGCGAGTTGCGGATTCATAATCAGGTGGCAAAACTTTGGACGATGGAGCTGACGACCAGATGCCAGCCATCCACCAGGACAAAGAGGAGGATTTTCAAGGGGAGGGAAATGGTCATGGGGGGCATCATCATCATGCCCATGCTCATGAGGACGGTGGCGACGACGAGGTCAATAAGAATAAAAGGGATGAAGAGGAGGAAGCCCATCTGGAAGGCGGTGCGCAGCTCGCTGATGATGAAGCCCGGGATGACGACTTTGAGGGGCAACTGGTCGGCGGGCATGGGACCGAGCTTGGCCAGGCCGGCGAACAATTCGATGTCCTTGGGCCGGGTTTGATGGAGCATGAAGGTGCGGAGAGGCCCGGCGGCGCGCTCGAGGGCCTCGGCGCTGGTGATTTGCTTGGCGCGGTAGGGTTCGAGGGCCTCCTGGTCAATTTTCTGCCAAACGGGGGCCATGATGAAAAAGGTGAGGAAGAGGGACAAGCCGATGATGATCTGGTTGGAAGGGGCGCCTTGGAGGGAAAGGGCGGAGCGGACGAAGGAAAGGACGATGACGATGCGGGTGAAACAGGTCATCAAAAGGATAATGGAGGGGGCGAGGGTGAGCAAGGTCATCACGGCGAGGATCTTGATGGCGCTGTCCACGTCCACGGGCTGGTTCAAGCCGGCGCCGCCGATGTTCAAATTGATGGTGCCGGCGCCGCCACTGTCGGCCCGGGCCTGGAAGACG
>JBEKUQ010000271.1:0-4796 GCA_049514835.1 Verrucomicrobiota bacterium
TAATTAGGGAATCACCCCAAAAACCAAGGATGACAAACGGCCCGCAATCTTCGCCTCGTCCCACGGCAAAGCATAGGACGCATGGGCCAGTTGGGACGAAATGAAAAAACATTCCCCATCTCTGCCTCGTGCCAGGCGCCGCCGTCCGCAGCGCCCATCCGCCCTGTCCGCCATAGCTCCGCCCCGCGGAGCGACGGCGGAAATCCGCCATCCGCCATCCGCCATTCCCCCCTTTCCCCCCGGCGTCCGCCTCCACACTCTCCACAACGGCCTGGTCCTCATTATCGGCGAGAACCACACTGCTCCCGTCGTCTCCGCCCAGGCCTGGTGCCACGCCGGCAGCATGATGGAAGGAAAATGGCTCGGCGCCGGCCTTTCCCACGTTCTCGAACACATGCTCTTCAAAGGCACCACCACCCGCCCCGGCAGCCGCATTGACCAGGAAGTCCAGGACGCCGGCGGCTACATGAACGCCTACACCTCCTTCGACCGCACCGTCTTCCATATCAACGTTCCCAACACCGGCACCAAGGTGGCCGTTGACATCCTCTGCGACATCATGCAAAACGCCAGCCTCCCCGACGCCGAGCTGGCCAAGGAGCTGGATGTCATCCGCCGCGAAATGGACATGAACCGCGACGATCCCGGCCGCCGCTCCGGCCAGCGCCTCTTTGAATCCGCCTACACCCGCCATCCCTGCCGCTTCACCGTCATCGGCTACCCGGAGATTTTCAACCAGCTCAAGCCCGACGACATCCGCGCCTACTACCGCGAGCGTTACGTCCCCAACAACCTCTTCCTGGTGGTCGTCGGCGACCTCAACCGGGAAGAAGTCCTGGCGCAAATTCAGCAGGCCTTTGTCAACACCAACGCCAGGGCCATCGCCCCCGTCTTCCTCCCCTCCGAGCCGCGCCAGACCGCCCCGCGCGAAGTCATCGAGGAAGCCCCCATCGAACTGGCCCATTTTCACTTCGCCTGGCACATCCCCGACCTCCGCCATCCCGACATGCCCGCCCTGGACATCCTCGCCGCCCTCCTGGGACATGGCCGCAGCTCCCGCCTCTTTCGCGAAGTCCGCGAGAAAAAAGGCCTCGTCACCGCCGCCGACGCCTGGACCTACACCCCGGGCGACCAGGGCCTTTTCGGCATGAGCGCCGTGGTGGACGCCCCCAAATTCATCCCCGCCCGCGACGCCCTCCTGGCCGAAGTCCAGCGCGTGCGAAGCCAGCCCGTCCCCGCCGCCGAATTGGCCAAAGTCGTCAAACAATTCATCGCCGGCGCCCTCTCCGTCCGCAAAACCATGCAGGGCCAGGCCCAGGATTTGGCCGGCAACTGGCTCGCCGCCAACGACCTCAATTTCTCCGAACGCTACCTCGCCGCCGTCAAGCGCGTCTCTCCCGCCGCCGTCCGCCGCGTCGCCCGCCAATACTTGACGCCCGTCGGCCGCACCCTCTACGCCCTGCTCCCCGCCGGCGCCGCGCCGAAGCCGGCCGCGGAGGCTGCCGCCCTTTCCGAAAATCCCATCCAAAAAATCGTCCTCCCCAATGGCCTGCGCCTTCTCCTCAAGGAAGATCACCGCCTGCCCTTCGTGGAAATCCGTTCCGTTTTTCAGGGCGGCGTCCTCGCCGAAACGCTGGACAATCACGGCCTGACCCAGTTGATGACCAAAATGTTGCTCCAAGGCACCGCCCGCCGTTCCGCCGAACAAATCGCCCTGGATATCGAATCCATCGGCGGCAGCATTGATTCTTTCGGCGGCAACAACAGCTTCGGACTCAACCTGGAAGTCCTGAGCGGCGATTTAAAGACCGGCCTCGACGTGTTCGCCGACGTCCTGCTGCATCCCTCCTTTCCCTCCGGCCCCTTCGAGCGCGAGCGCCGCATCCAGTTGGAATCCATCCGCGCCCAGCGCGACCAGCTTCTGCAATCCTGCGGCCAGGCCATGCGCCGCGCCCTCTTTGGCGGCGCCGGCTACGGCCTGGATCCCTCCGGCACCGAGGAAAGCGTCCAAGCCGCCTCCCTGGCCTGTCTCGCCGCCTTTCACAAAAAACTCGTCGTCCCCAACAACTGCGTCCTCGCCATCTTCGGCGACATCCGCGCCGAAAAAGCACGGGCCGCCGTCCAAAAATACCTGGGCCGCTGGAAGCAAACCGCGCCCGTCCTCCCGGCGCTCCCGCCAAACATAGACTTGACAGAAATCCGGCGCGTCGCCGCCACCCGCGACAAGGCCCAGGCCGTCATCGTCCTCGGCTTCCCCGGCACGACCCTCCTCCAACCCGACCGTTACCCCCTGGAACTGCTCCAGGAAGGTTGCAGCGACCTCGGTTCCCGTCTCTTCCTGCGCATCCGCGAAAAACTGGGGCTTGCCTACTACGTCGGCGCCCAAAATTTCCTCGGCCTGGTTCCGGGCTACTTCGCCTTCTACGTCGGAACCGCCCCCGAAAAACTGGCCGAAGTGGAAAAGGAATTGCTCGCCGAAGCCGAACTCCTCCGCGCCGGCGGCCTGACCGACGAAGAACTTCGCCGCGCCAAGGCCAAGGTCATCGGCCAGCGCAAAATCTCCCGCCAGGATTTGGGAAGCTACGCCATGAGCGTCGCCCTCGATGAACTCTACGGCCTGGGCTACCAGCATTTCGACACCGAAGACGCCTCCTACGAAGCCGTCACCGCCGATCAAGTCCGCGCCGCCGCCCGCAAATACTTGACACCGACCGCCCACGTCGTCTCCCTCATCAAACCCGCCTGAGCCTTCACCACCCCAATCATCAGCGATTCTTGGGTGGCACGACCGACTCGGTCGTCTCCGTCGGCGACTCGCCGACGGAATCTGCCTTCCAAACCGGATCACCTTTTGGGTGCCGCCGGGAGCCTGTCGCTAATGATTCGGGGGCTCTCGAATCAGCGCTGGATTAATCTTGACAACTTCCTCAAATCGCACCACGATGCCGCCATGAGCCAAGGCGTTGACAACCGGTTTTCGTTCGGCAAATCTAAACTCATCCTCGGTGTGCTCCTCTGCGGTCTGCTCGGCGCCGGTTTGGCCTTCCGAATCCCCGGCGCGGGCGAGGCCGGCGTCAACACCACTTTCAAGCTGCGCGACGTTTCGGCTTTTGACCCGGGCCAGGACAACTTCCTCCGGGGACAAATCTGCCGCTGCCAGACCCAGCCCTTCCCGGAAGTGCAGCACTATCCCGACTTCGCCTCCAAGGCGCCCATCTTCGGCTCGGTTCGATTCGGCGCGCACGGGGACCAGACCAACTCCGGCTGGCTCTTTTATTTTGCCGTGGATGAAAGCCGCGGGACCGGCAAAGGTTATGATCGCTTCTATTTTGACGGCAACCGGGACCTCGATCTGCGCAACGATCCGGTGGCCAAACTCCAGCTCCATTCGCCCGATCATACCAATGCCGTGCATTTCGCCGGCATCAAGGTGATCGCGGCCTTCGATTTTCTGAAAGTCAACCTCCCCGCCGGCGGCGCCAGCTCCAACTTGGTCGAACTCATGCCGCGCCTCGTCCTCACGGGGGACGACAAGGAAACCTACAGCTACCTGAATTTCGTGCGCACCCGCCTTTTTGAAGGCGACATCCGCATCGGGGGCGAGAAGTTCCACGCCCTGCTCGGCAATGATTATGCCATAACCCCCGGCTTTGATTCTCCCTCGACCGCCCTGGTTCTTAGCCAGGTACGCAATAGCATTGATTGGTGGGGCGGGGACCGGCTTTCGGCCATCCAAAAGGTGGATGGCCGCTTCTTCCGCTTTTCCGCCACCCAGGCCGGCGAGTTGACCGTCCATCCGTACGAAGGCGAGATGGGGACCTTTGCCCCGGGACCGGGCGCGCGCAAGTTGACCAATTTCAGCGTGTCCGGCTCCTTGCGCGCCCGCGATTGGGCCGTGCCGGTCGGCGGCGAAATCAACGACGGCCGGCCGGTCGCGGCCGGCAGTTGCCAGATTCCGGTGGGCGATTACCTGCCGGAGTTTCTCACACTGCAATTCGGCCGGCTGCAAATTGTTCTTTCCCAAAACTACCATTCCGAAGGCAAACGGCAGAACCGGGCCGGCCGGGCCGACGTTTTCGGAATGACCGTCCGCAAGGACCAGCCGTTCCTGCTCGACTTCTCCAACAAACCGGACGTGATGTTCGCTTCCCCCGCCCCGGGTGAGCGGATCAAAACGGGCGACACCCTCATGGTCATGGCCGTGCTGGTGGACCCCAAACTCGACATCATGATCCGCGGTCTCAATGACACTTCCCGCAAGCAGACCAAGGATGCCGACGGCAAACCCTTGGGCTATGAACGCACCCTGCCGCTGGATCCCACCGTGATCATCACGCGGGCCGGCGGCGAGAAAGTGGCTGAGGGCGTCATGCCCTTTGGCTGAGACGGCACCTGCGGGTACTCATGGCGAGTACCAAAAGATCTCAAACTGGCCGGCCCGGCGGAAACCTTCAACATTCAGGTGTTGTACGACACCCTGGAGCTTTACGGAAAAGTCAGCGCCAGCCGCCCCATCATCGTCTATCACGAGTAAACCGGCCGAATTGTTACAACAACCATCGCTTATCTGCCTGACCAACGCCGGGCCAGCCTCGAACCAACGACCAAATGTTATACCATTTCTAGTTCGATTTTGCACTGTAGCGGCGGTCTATGACCGCCGCAATTTCGATCTGCAGACAGTGCAATTACGGACTAGAACTGGTATCAGATGCCGGCGCATCATGGGTTTTCGCGCAGTAACAAATCTGTCCCATTCCAACCCATCCCCTCGGCGGCGGCAACCCCAGACCTGC
>JBEKUQ010000272.1:0-8363 GCA_049514835.1 Verrucomicrobiota bacterium
ATGCCAGATGATGCCAGCCACCGTCGTTGACAGGCGTAACAGTAAAGAAACGAACGTAACCGTCCACAGTTCCATCGTCCAATTCCAACAGCTCGATGCCAGGCGTTGGTGGATTGCCACGGATCTCCTACCAATTGCCGAGGTTGCAAACGCCCCGCTTTCCCAAGAAGGCGCACGGAGACGGCCATGTTGTTTTCATCCAGTAAGCGATGGTGAAATCCCGCGCGCCGAAGTTTCCCGCCGCGGGGCCGAAGTCCACTTGCGAACCGCCGCCATCGAACTGAAAGGCCTGCCCGGTCGGGCCGGGGACATAGCGCACCTTTCCGGTAATCTGGCCGTCGAAGTGCCCGGCGCTGTCCTTGGCGTTGCCATCGCCCGACCATCGTGCGAGGAGGCCGTTAGTAATCGGCGCCTGCCCAAAACAGGTCATGCCAAAGCCGGCCAACCACAATATCCGCGCCCAGAACCAAACCGGCGCTCGTGAAAATCGTGTTTTTCTTTCCATGCTCGCAATGGGTGATTTGACATCCTGTCTCATCCCCTCCCGGTTGAAAACAACTTTCTCAAACTCAAACCCGGAGTCCCTCCCATCCGCCTCATCCTCTTTCGCTCACTTCCCGGATAGCCCCGCCTTGTAAATGGCGAGGATTTCCTCCTCGGAAAGGGCATGGCTGAAGAGCTGCAAATCCGCCGCGGCGCCAAGGTAGGAGCGGGTGCCGTCGCTGCCCTGGCAGACGTTTTGGCCCAGCACCAGCGGGGTGGAGTTCCGCAGGTCCGTGGCAAAGGGGTGGGTCAGGGTGTTGTTGAGCGCTCCATCCACAAAGACCAGATAAGTGATGCTCCCGGAACTGGTGGATTGGCGCTCCCAGACAACATGATGCCACACCCCGTCATTGAGACGGTTGGTGGTAACGAATGAAACATGCCCGTCCTCGGTGCCGTCATCCAATTCCAAATTCACAATGCCTGATGGCGGCGGGTCTCCAGCCAGGCCGATGCGAATATTCCACCAATTGCCCAGTTGGCAGACGTTCCGTTTGCCCCAAAAGGCTTCTTCAACCGTGGTCGTCGTTTTCATCCAGTAAGCGATGGTAAAATCCCGCGTGCCAAAGTTTCCGGCGGTGGTGCCGAAGTCCACCTGCGAACCGCCGCCATCGAACTGAAAGGCCTGCCGGGCCGGGCCGGGGACATAGCGCACCCCTCCGGAAACCTGGCCGTCAAAGCGCCCGGCGCTGTCCTTGGCGTTGCCGTCGCCCGGCCAGCGCGCGATCAGGCCGTTGGTGATGGGTCCCTGCCCAAAAGAAGCGATGGCAAAGCCGGCCAAAAATAAAATCGCCGGCCAGCGCCAAGGCGGAGCTCGAAGAAGTGGGGTTTCTCTTTCCAAGTTTTTGATGTGTCAAGCAACTTTGCGCAATGGCTTCCGTTTTGCCGGCTCAATTCGAACGATGTGATCGGGGGCGAGTAGAATGATGTCTCTCGCCACGCCCGTCCCGGCATCCACACCGGTCGCGATGGCGATCAAGGCCTCGGTGATGAGGACGGATTCGGGATGATCAATATAAATGACCCGGCCATCGGAAGTGTAGAAATTCATGGGCGGTTTAAGGTCGAAGACCGTCTGGCGGATCATTTCTGTTTTCATCGGAATAAGCCTAAAACATCGGCCGCGGGTTGTAAAATGAATTCAGCCCTTGAACCCCGGCATCCCTCCCAGCCGCCCCATCATCCTTTGGAATTTGCCCATTTTCTTCATCGCCTGCTGCATCTGGCTGAAATGGTTGAGCAAATTGTTGACTTCGGACACCTGCACGCCGCTGCCCTTGGCAATGCGGATCCGGCGTTTGGCGTTGAGGATTTGCGGCGCGCGCCGCTCCTGCACCGTCATCGCGCAGATAATCCCCTCCATCCGCTTGAGTTCCCTTTCCTTTTTGTTCATGTCCACCCGTTTGATCGCCTCCGCCCCGCCCGGCATCATGCCCACCAGGTTTTCCAGGGAGCCGAGCTTCTTCATCGCCCTCATTTGCTCCAGCAAATCATCCAGCGAAAACTGGCCCTTGCGCATTTTCTCCTCCATGCGTTTGGCCTCGTCCAAATCCACCGCCTCGGCCGCCTTCTCCACCAGGCTCACCACGTCGCCCATGCCCAGAATGCGCGACGCCATCCGTTCCGGGTGAAACGGCTCGAATTCATCCAGTTTCTCCCCAGTCCCCACGAATTTGACCGGCTTGCCCGTCACGGCCTTCAAACTCAGCGCCGCGCCGCCCCGCGCGTCGCCGTCCAGCTTGGTCAGGATCGCCCCGGTGATGCGCAGCGCCTGGTCGAAGTGCGTCGCCACATTCACCGCTTCCTGCCCCGTGGCCGCGTCCAGGACCAGCAGGATTTCCTGCGGCTGGATCAAGTCGCGCAACCGCACCAGTTCCTGCACCAGCGGCTGGTCAATTTGCAGCCGCCCGGCTGTGTCGAAGATGAGGGTGTCGCGGTGGTTCTGCCGGGCGAAATCCAGCGCCTGGCGGGCGATCTTCAAGACATCCGTTTCTCCCTTGGGCGCAAAGACCGGCACCTCGATTTGGCGGCCCAGAGTTTCCAATTGATCCATGGCCGCCGGCCGGTACACGTCCACCCCGACCAGCAAGGTCTGCCGCGCCTGCTTTTGCAGCCAGCGGGCCAGATTGGCGCTGGTGGTAGTTTTGCCGGAACCGTGCAGGCCCGCCAAGAGCAGGCAGCTCGGATTGCCGCTCAACCCCAGCCCGGCATGGGTCGAGCCGAGCAGTATCACCAGCTCGTCATATATAATCTTGATGATCTGCTGGCCCGGCTGGATGCTTTGCACCACCTGCTGCCCCAGCGCCTTGGTCTTCACCTCCTCGATGAAATCGCGCGCCACCTTGAAATTGACATCCGCGTCCAGCAACGCCAGGCGCACCTCCCGCAGCGCCTCGCCCGCGTTGGCCTCGGAAATCTTGCCCAGCCCGCGGAGATTCCGGAAGGCGCTCTGCAACTTTTGGCTCAAAGAATCGAACATGCCCGCAATCTAAAGTTCCACCCTCCGATTTGCAAAGCCCAAGTCAGGGCGAATAGTGAATTGGGAATAGTGAATAGTGAAAGCAATCGAGTCAGGGCTTGACGGAGTCTCCCGCCTTCGCTGCGCTACGGCGCGGCAAGCGCCCTGCCGTCAAAAACGGCGGGTGGCGCTCACGGCGCCGGCGACGAGGCCGGTTTGCGGATTCTCAATCGCTCTTCCAATTGGCGCACCCGGGCGCCGCCGCCGACAAAGACATCCTGGGGAAACTGGTAAGTGCGGGTGATTTCGTTGAGGATGGTGGTTTCCTGATAGTTGTTCAACGCCAGGCCGGCCAGATACTGCAAACGCAGGTTGCGGTCGGTGTTGATTTGCGCGTCGCTCATCCAATCGCCCAGATCGGCCGCGCGCGCCGCATAAGTGGCCAGCAAATCCACCGCGTCGTGGAATCCCACGTCCTCCAGCGATTGCCGCACCGCCGCGTTGTCCGGCCGGTCCAGCCGCTCCTGCCACTGGTCCACGTCAATCACCGTCGGTTCCACCTGCCCGAACAAGACCGCGTCATAGCCCGAGCCGTTTTCGTCGTTGCTCCAGACAATGCCGTTGGGGAAAACCTTGAAAAATGTCGCCAGCACGCTCTTGATCGTCTGCGAATTGCTCTCATAAAACGGAATCCACAAGGACATCACCCCGCCGGGGTTCAGGTGCGCCTTGCACATCTCGTAATACTCCACCGTGTTCAGCGCGGCGCAGCCTTTGACCCACGGATCAATCGGGTCGGACGTGATCACGTCAAATTTTTCCTTGGTCGTGCGGATGTAATGGCGTCCGTCGTCATGCACCACCTGCACCCGCTTGTTGTCCACCACGCTGTAATTCTCCTTGCTGAACCGGGGCGTCACATCCTTGGGCACCAGCGGTTCGATGTCGCAAATCACAATGCGCTCCACGCTGGGGTGGGGGATGAAGGAGCCGGCCGTCACCCCCGCTCCGCACGCGACCACCAGAACGCTTTTCGGATTCGGATAAGCCAGCGCGGAAATGTGCCCCAGCATCCGCTGCAGCCGCATGTCGCGCGGGTCGTTGGAAGCCTGCACCTTGCCCGCGGAGTGGAAGCTGCGCACGCCGTCGGTCCGCATCGTCACCGCCACGGAGCCGTTCAGCCCTTCCCCAAAATACTCGCAATAAGTGTTGAAGCGGCCGCCGCCTCCTTGCGGGATTTTGTCTTCCGCGATGATGCCCGGGGCCAGTTGACCGATATAAGTCGTCACAAAACGCCCATAAGCCACCACCCCCCACGGCAACACGCCCACATGCCACGCCAGCAATACCGCCAGCCCTGCCGCGCCGAACATCCCCACCGCGCCGGCCGCCCCGAGCGGCGCTTCTTCCGGCGCCGCGCCCGCGGGCGTGGCGCGCCGCCAAAGCAGCGGCATCAGCACCACCAGCCCGGACACCGCCGATAATAAGATCAACACCCGCTGCGCCCCCTGCGTGCCGGCCAGGGGGATCAACAGCAGACTGAATCCCAGCGACCCAACAATCGCGCCAACGGTGTTGGCCGCATACACTCCGCCCACCAGCCGCCCCGGATCCTGCCCCCGCGACGACACCGACGCCAGGGCCAGCGGAAAACTCGCGCCCCACAAAAGCGGGGCGGGCAAAATGGCCCACAGACAACGCGCAATATCCAATTGGAAAATGTACCACGGGCCGGTGCCAGGCAACCCAGGGTTAATCGGCCAGTTCGGCAGCGAGGCGGTGATCAGAAAACGTATAAACTGTCCCGCCAAACATCAGCGCCAGCAGCCGCGTCCAAACCACCTCCGCGCCCAGCGCCGTCAGGCCAGACAAACCGATGGCAAGATAAACTGCGTTGCGCCCGCATCCGGCCGGCCCGGCCGGGCGGGACTGCTTTTCCGCCACAGCCTCGGCGGCGGCGGAAGCCGGGCCACGATTCATGGCGGCATCCGCTGCCGGTTTGAAAGGAGTCAGCGCCGCCAAAAGAAGCGCCAGCAAGGCGACCCCGAGATTGATGCCCGCGGCGATGTAGGTCCCGAAGGCCATGTCATGCACCCGCAACAGGTAAAAACCGGCCAGCAGACAGCCGAAAACCGCCCCGGCAATGTTGCCTCCGTAAAAAAATCCCAGCCAGGAAATCCCTTGTGGCGTCGTCTCCACCCAGCGCGACACGGCCGGCAGCGTCGCCCCCATCAAGAGGGTGGGAGGCACCAAACAGACCCCCGCCACCACGCAGCGGACCACGATTCCGCCAAAGCCGCTCCCGCCCACCGCCGTGTAAATCTGTGATACCCACGGCATCCCGAACAAAATGGCGAGGCCCAGCACGCCGATCCCCAGTTCCAGCATGGCATAAATGCGCAGGGGATGACGCCGTCCCGAAACCAGCCGGGGCAACATATAACTGCCCAGGCACATGCCGCCCATGTAGGCCCCGAGCAAGACGCCCAGCGAGATCGTGGTCAGCCCGATGACCAGTTGCAGCAATTGCAGCCAGACAATTTCATAAATCAGCGCCGCGCAACCGCTGCCGATGAACAGCAGCAGCATCGCCGGCAGCAGCCTGCGCGATTCCAGCAGGCCCTCAGCTTCGTTAGGATCTTGTTCGCTCAAAGTATTAAGATATTCCGGCAGCACACTGCCGCATCCCCTTGGTTTCAAGCACTAATTCATCCGCCATTTCGTTCCCGCCTAATGACGCTGCCCAACCCGCGCCGGTTACACCCGGGCCGGCCACGGCCCGGCCCTTCCAAAAACCGGCGGAACAGCCGCCGCAAACTCCCAGGCGCAAAACATCCCACATGCAACAATTCCCCCGGCCAACGGATGCGCGCCAATTTAAAAGTGGTGGCAGGACCCGGAATTGAACCGGGGACACAAGGATTTTCAGTCCTCTGCTCTACCAACTGAGCTATCCTGCCAACCGTTCCGCGTCCGGCCCCAAGGCGGGCGCGGGTCTGATGTCGCAACGGCGATTCGCGCGCGCGGCCGTTCGACTTTGTTCACACCAAGAGCGGAATCTAGCCAATCCCTTCGCCCCGCGCAAGCGCAGAATGGGGGATTTCCTCAATTCTTCCCGGTTGGCATCTGGTTTGACGGACGGGGGGATATCAGATTCATCGGTTTCCTGATGTGCGGCGTTGGGACAGGCCGCAATCGAAGGGGGCGGTCCTGGGGCTTGCCTTCGCGGATGAACGGCCCTATTTTCACCGCCATGAAGACCTTTGCACAAGTGTTGGATTCAGCCGATGAATTGGGCGTCGAAGAACAGGAATCGCTGGTCGAGGTTTTGCAACGTCGTCTCGCAGAACGCCGCCGCGATACCCTGGTCGAAGCGGTGAAAACGGCGCGCCGGGAATTTGCGGGAGGCGGTTGCCGTCCTGCCACGCCCAAACAGATCGTCAAACGCATCCTTTCTTGAAACGCCTGCTGCTGCCTTCCAAGGCCTTTGTTCGTTGCGCCCGGCGCTTCGTTCAAAAACATCCTCGGCTCGGGCCGGAATTGCAATTGACGCCGGAGTTGCTGGCGGCCGATGCGTTTCATCCGCAGCTCAAATCTCACAAGCTGAAAGGCAGGCTGGCCGGTTCGTGGGCGTGCAGCGCCGGGTATGACCTCCGCACGTCTTTCAATTTGTCAAACATAGCGGACTAGAAGCCATTCTCCTTGAAGCGGTTGGAACCCACGACGAGGTTTATTGAACAGGAGGAAAAAGGCAACAGAATCTTGCCATTCTCTGTTCTCTCCGTTTGCTCCTGTGCAAGAAACGTTTCTCCCATTCCTTTGACAACCATTCCGACTATGGTTTTGTCCCGTATCAGATTCACCGGTTCCTGATTTGCGCCGTTGGGACAGGGTATGGCGAAAAAGCGCGGTATCAATCATGGATGAGGCGGAGAAAAAGAAGATGATGGCGGCGCATTCGGCTTTATTGAGGAAATTCACGGAGGTGGCGTTTGATGAGTTGGCGGAAATGCGCTGGCAGGAATCCCGGCCAGCGGGAGCGGACAACATGGATGTGGGGCCGGCGACAGAAACGGATTATTTCGGTTCACGCTGAAAAGACAAACTGAATTGAACAGGAGAGCAGAGGACACAGAGTTCTTTTCATTCCGTTCTCCGTGCCCTCCGCGATCTCCTGTTCACAAACCCTTTTGATGAGGCGGCGGAAATGCGCTGGCAGGAATCCCGGCCAATGGAAGCGGACAACATGGATGTGGGGCCGGCGACAGGAACGGATTTGCAAAGTGATTTGATTGAGGCGTCGGGAAATCCGTTTTGATTGCTGAGAGCAAATATGGCGCTTGATGCGTCGTTATCGCACGGCCAGCTACCGTGGTTTAAATCTCGAATCCGGCGCTCGACCCGTCACGCACCGGTTTTCGGTACGTTAAGCCTTGGGGGCGGGAAATATGAAACGGCCTACACTCCCAGGGACCAGGATTCCGGCCTCCAAAAGGCCCTGCTTGGCAGCGTCAACATTATGCTTCCATTCAGCGTAATTTCTCGTCGGCATTTTGTCCCTATCCTTCCCAGAGAGGATGTCCAAAGTTTCCACGAAATCTTTGAATGTGCGCGGCCTATAATACCCCTGTTGCTTCACGTAATGAATAATCAGTGTTTTGAAGAAGTTGACCGACAGACGGCCCTCTGCATTTCTATCCTGTGCAGGAATAGAGATTGAAGTTGGCTGCATATTTCTTTCAATTCCCCGGCAACGGGTATTGCGGGTGTCCGTCATTAGGGAAAATACAATCAAATTTTCTCAATGTGGTGCGCGACGAAATAGGAAACATCCCGACCCGTTATTAAATCGGTCGGGCGATAAAAACCAATCTCCAGCTTGTCACCCGCGCCGACCTCGAATGCGGGATCGAACCCAGGTGGCGCGTAACATTCAAATTCGCCGAATTCTTTGGCCTTGAAGGCCAAACGCCCGTTGTCGCGTCTCGAAGATACAATTGTTATACTCATTTCGCAATGTTGCACACTCTATCGTTTACGTCAACCCTGACCAAAGTCTGTGCTCAATATACCAGAACGAGCATGGCGGCTTGTTCGGCAGATTTCACGACATCCTCGAATTTTTGCTCCTTGGTGCCGGGTTCCTTCATTTTCGCCGCAACTTCTGGGACTGATTCGAGAAAGCTGAGAAGAAAGCTGCTCTTGATCGCGTAATTTACGTTTTCAGGTAAGGCCCCGCTTTCGGCCAGGGCGTTGGCCGCATCGAGCTTCGCTGACACGATGCCGACTACGTTGCCTCGATCATCTACCAGTGCGCCGCCTGAGTTGCCGGGCTGTACTGGTGCGCTAATCTGAAAACAGC
>JBEKUQ010000273.1:0-4778 GCA_049514835.1 Verrucomicrobiota bacterium
GGCTCGCCCAATTCCTTCATGCAGGCCGACACCCATCCGCCTGATCCGCCCTCGTCCTGCAAACCCGCCTTCCACGTCAGGCTGTCCTGCAACACGATCCGGTCATGGCCGCGATCATACGTCATCACCGAGGGCGCGCGGTGGAAGGGATCCTTGGTGTCGGTGTACCAGTCCTTTGTAAACAAGAAATGGCCCAGGTCGGCCAGCGCCTGGGCCTCGGGCTTGATGACATCGTAACTGATGGTCTGCACGAGGCCGTCCCCGTATTCAATCCGCACGTTGCAGCGTCCCCACGTTTTGCCGCGGAGGGTGAAGTCGGCCCAGTCGAAAGGGTGCCCAAGAGGGCGGTTGGTGGTGGAGTTATTGCGAATTTCGATCGCTCCGGCCGGTTCGGAAACGATGGACTTGATGCCAATTCCGGCATGACTTAGGAACAGGCGGCCATCCATCCCCATCGGCAGGATGTAGCCGGGGATGCCGAGGGCGACGGGCCGGTCGTTGACGGCCAGCGTTTTGGTGATGTCGCGGATTTCGGGCGAGACGAGGAATTTCAGCCCGAAGGTCCTGGCAGCGCCCGGCGCGAGCGTTTCCGAAGTCGGCGTGTTCCACGGCTTCAGAGTCTTCCAATCCGTGGAGGCATAGGCGGCGCTCATGCCGTGGCTGGCCACCCACCGGTCGTTTTCCTCCTTCCACTCGTTTTGAGCATAAGCGGCGCTATGCAACATCCACTGGTAAAATCCCTCGAAGGTCTGGCTCAGGGGCGTGAGGTCGCCGACCATGTCGCTCTGCAATGGTTCATAGGCCTCCAACGGCGTTTTGCCTACGGGAACGACCACCAGCGCCGGCCCGTGCCCGTTGAGACGGGTCACCTGGACATAACCGCCGTCCAGGCCAATGGCCGGATCGGAAAACGCCGACCTGGACTGGACCCTTGCCTTGTTGCCGTTGTAACCCGCGTTGTTGTTGAAAATGAGGGGAATGCCCAGCGCGCCGATTTCCACCGGAACATCCAGCTTGTTCTTGACATCAAACCTCATGACCAGCCGGTCATTTTCCACCGTCCAGGTGCGGATGACCTGGAGAGGGCAGTCGCCGGGCAGGGTGGCGGCCAGGTCCGCCGAGGCCAGGGCCGGGGCCGCGACCGGCAGGGCCGCGACCGGCTCCCGCGCGGCGGCGGTGGAATAATTGGCCCACGCGTCGGCGCGGTTGGTGCGCAGGCGGAAAGTCAGGTCACCGAAGTGATAAAAGCGGTTGGCCTGCCGGACTTCAAGCTGGTCGGCGGGAGTGAAATCAAATCCATCCGCGATCTTCGGCAGCAGCGCCGCCAGCGTCTGCGAGTCCTTCACCAGCTTGAGGTTGAAGTCCGGCGATTCCAGTTCGAGGAAGCCGTTGGCCAGGCCCAGCGTGGGCGGCCCGTCCCCGCCGCGGCGTTGCGCCTGGACCTGCTGGGAAGAAGTGATGAAAAGGCCCATGGCGCACAGGCCGGCCAACTGGAGCGTGTTCTTTGATTTCATACGCTGCCTGACTCTGGTGGCTGGCGGGCTTTCAGTTCGCGCTATTGACAGGATCCTTTTCGCCGGTGTTCCGGTTGGGCGGCATTTTGCCCATCAGATTTTGCACCAGGAAATCCTGCGTCCGCCGCCCGGCGTAAGCGCCGTTAAACGGGACCGTAAGACCGGTGGGTCTGCTGCCGGCGCCGTGGTCGGCGTTGGGAACCACCAACAAGTCGAAGTCCTTGTTGGCGAGGATCAATTCGTTGACCAGGCGGAAAGTGGATTCGGGAGGGACATTGTGGTCCAATTCCCCGACGATGAGCAGGAGCTTGCCGCCGAGCTTGGGGGCGTTGTCTATGTTGGAGGATTTTGAATACCAATTGTCGTCGCTCTTGATCCAGATCTTGTCCGGCGGCATGTAGCCCATCCACTGCTCGTTCCAGGAGGCCTTGTCAATTCGATTGTCGTGGCAGCCGGAATTGGCGACCGCCGCCTTGTAAAACTCCGGATGGAAAATGACCGCCCCGGCCGCGTTCTGGCCGCCGGCGGAAGTGCCGTATATGCCCACGCGATTGGTGTCCAGAGACGGATATTTTTCGGCGGCGGCCTTGATCCAGGCGATGCGATCGGGGAAGCCGCCATCGCCCAGGTTGTGCCAGCAGACATCGTGAAAGGCCTTGGAGCGGTTGGCCGTGCCCATGGCATCGCACTGCACGACGATGAAGCCCAAGGCCCCATAGCCGCCTCCGCGCCCGCCGCCGGCGCTGAAGGATTTGGCCACGTAGCTGTCCTGCGGCCCATTGTAGATGTTCTCCAAAACGGGATATTTTTTGTTGGGATCGAAATTGGCCGGGCGGGTGATGATGCCCCAGATGTCCGTCACGCCATCCCGGCCCTTGGCGCTGAATACTTCCGGCGTCTTGAAGCCGCGTTCGGTCAGCTCGGTGATGTCGGATTCCTCCAGCTTGCAGACCAGCTTGCCGTCGGAGACACGGCGCAACTCGTTGACGGGCGGCATGTCCACCCGGCTGTACGTGTCAATAATGTATTTCCGGTCGGGCGAATAAAGGATGCTGTGGTTGCCGTTGCCCTCGGTCAGCAGGACCAGGCCGGAGCCGTCGAAGTTGACGCGGCCATAGTGGATGAAATAGGGGTCCTGGTCCGGATACATGCCGCTGGCCGCAAACCAAATCTGGCGCTTGTCTTCGTCCACGGTCGAAATGCCGCGGATGATCCACTGGCCCTTGGTGACTTGCTTGCTTTGACCCGTCTTGGGGTCAACCAGATAAATGTGCCGCCAGCCGTCTTTTTCGGACTGATGGAGCACTTCATCGGTCTTTTCCAAATACCAGAAGATCATGAAGCCGTAGCGCTGCGGGCCTTCGGTGTGGGCGGTCCAGATGAAGGTCTTGGTCTGCTCGTCCACCAGATTGCGCACGGCGCCTGTGCGCGGGTCCACTTCGATGAGCCTCATGCGCTGGTGGCCGCGGTCTTCCAACGGATAAGTGAAATGGGAACGGTCCAGGCTCCAATGGATGCTGGGCGTTTCGTATTCGTGCTCGAACTTGTCCACCGGCGGTTTGATCAGCTTGTGGCCGGCCACATCGAAGATGCTCAATTCATAAGTGGTGAACTTGTCGCCGGCCTGCGCGTAAGGCCGGGAGGTTTCCACCGTGCGGCCGGCCGTGGCAGGAGAGGACTGGACCAGATAGACCAGCTTGCGGTCGCCGGGCACGGTTTGCCAGGCGGTGAGAGTCTTGGAATCAGGAGACCATTGGAGCCGCCCGTAGCCGTCGCCTTCCTTGCCGTCCTGCGTGATCTGCTCCGCCTGGCCGTCGGGCAGGGCGCGCAAGTAAAGGTTATAATTGCTGACGGTCCCGGACCAATTTCCATCCGGGGATCGGCCGCCGCCGCCGCCACCGAAGCCACGCCCGCCGCCGCGTCCGCCCCGGCCGCCTCCGCCCGGTCCTTGGGCTTGATCTTGTTGTTGCGGCGCGGGATCAGATTCATCGTAAGCAGGCGAAGGGTCCAACAAGTCGAAGGCATCGGCGGCGTCTTCGGAGCCGGCCGAGGCGAAGGCCGGCGGCGCGGCCGGCGCCAGCGAGGCGCTCTTTGCCGGCGTCGCTTGCGGGGTGCATTGATAGGAATTCAAATCGCACTTCCAGGACTTGTCGGCCGCGTCGAACTTGATGGATTTGGCGTCATCGCTGAATTCAATGTTGGTGAAGGGCAGATGATCGCGCTTGAATTCCTGGCCGGCGGCTTGGCCAAGCGCGGCGGCGAGTTTGTCGTGATCGAAAGCCGCCTGGCGGATTCCTTTTTCGGCATCCACCAGGACAAATTCGCTCGCCCCGCCGCGCAAGGCGTTCCGGTACCAAAACTTGCTGTCGTTGGCGAACCAATGCGGCGTGATGATGGATTTATAGACTCCTGGCGGAGGGCCAGAACCGCCACCGCCGCGACGGCCTCCTCCAGGACTGGGATGGGCGTCATCGGCCCGGCCGACGGCTGGGAGGCAAACCGCCAGGGCAAGAGCGAATTGGAACAAGAATTTGATTGGATGCCGCATAACGATTCAGGGTGAATTGACCTTCCAGGACGCGAGGCCAGCGGACCAGTTGGTCTTGAACTTGAGCATGATTCCCGCGTCTTTCACGATGCCATCATTGGGACAAGTTCAATGAGTTGGCGCATGAAGCAGAATGCGGGACGAAATTCTTCATTGCCTTGGGTGGGGACGGCGCGCCGCGCGGTCGGCGGGCGTCGCAGCGCGACGCCGCTGCCTTTAAAGAATTTGATTTCAATAATAGAAATAAGGAGCGCCGCCGTCCCCGCAACGCGGAAGCATCACCTTGAAGGAAATCCAACCGACATGGCCATCGAGCATCCCGACATTGCCCCCCAAGGGAACGGATCCGTTCATGTGCGCGCTGACATGGTGTTTAGGATAGCCGCCATCTATGTCAATCCAATTCTGTGCTGCTTCCAAGGTTGGATTAGTGGCGTCGCCACTCTGCGTCATGTTGGCACAGGCGACCAAGGCGCGCGTGGCGGTACGGATGGGATAGGACAGCCCGTTCTGGCCGGTCACCATGCCGGAGCTCAATTTGGCATTTAAGTTGGTGGAAAACAGCCATGCGCCCTGGTCGGAGTAAGAGGCCGTGCCCGGCAGAGTCAAGGCATATCCGACGACGCGGTAGCCGGAGGTATAATTCCAGAGCGCGAGGTTATCCTCATCGGTAAACTTGGGCTGGGTGCCGGGGTCGTACCACGCCATCATAGGCG
>JBEKUQ010000274.1:0-4778 GCA_049514835.1 Verrucomicrobiota bacterium
GTCCACTGAATGACGTTGACGGCATTGAGGACGGCGGTTTTTTGCGGGGCCTGGCCACTGGCGACGGTGGCTTGCTCGCCGGATTGCAGTTGCAGGGAGCCTTGATCATTGGTCAGATCCACCTGGCCGTCCAGCAGCGTCAATTCGGTCCGTCCGTCCTCCCGGACGACGAGGTTGAACTCGGTGCCGCGAATGGCCCCGGAAGCGGAGGGAGTTTGGAACTGGGTTTCCTGCGGTTTGTCGCGGTTGAAGAAATAAGTGGCGCCGGATTTGACATCAATGACGTCGTTGTGGGCGGCTTGTTGAGGCGGCTTGATTTCCAGGGTGGTCAATTCGTAGAGGCGCAGGACGCTTTTGTCGGAGAGGCGCAAGCTGGCGCGGCTGGCTTTGCCGGTGCGAACCTGGTCGCCCAAGTGGAGGATTTGGTTGGTCTGGGCGGGGGCAAAAGCGGTGGTGCCGGCGGGAGCCACGTCCACGGCGCCGGCCATGGTGAGGAGGACGACGTCGCGCGGCCCTGGAGTCGGGGCGGCGGCGGGAGTTTGAGCGTGGAGGGTGAGGGCGGCCGCCAGGACGGCCAGGCACAGGGCCGGGGCCCATATTCGCCAGGGAGAAGAAGGAGGAGTCATGGCAATAGTTTTTTTGCGAGTGTCCAGTACATAGCTGGTTTGGGAAGAAGAGGCAAGAAAAAGTGGAGGGCGGGGGGGGTATTTCGCATTTTTGCGCAGCCCCTCCTAATTTCAATCGCCTTCCGATCCCTGAAGTTAGGATTAAGATTGAGAAACGGCCCCTGGCAAGAGGAAATAGGGCCGGGATCGTGTTTTGAGCTTTCCAGGAAGCGGGGCGGCGGTGTAAAGTAGGGGCCGTGAAAGCCGTCGAGTACCTGAGTCGGAAATCGCGCACCACTTTCGTGGTGATGGGGTTGATCGTGGTAGCGTACATCGGGGCGATGGATTATGTCACGGGCACGATCGCGCTTTTGGTCTTCTATCTTGTGCCGATCTGCTTTGTGGCGTGGTTTTCGGGACGGGTGCCGGGATTGATCATCGCTTTCGCCTCGGCGGCGGCCTGGTATGTGGCGAAGGTCTTGATTGCGGCCACGCTGGACCGGCCCTGGACCCTGTTGTGGAGCGCGGCCATGAGGTTCATGGTTTTCGCGGTGTCGGCCATCCTGATGGCGGAGGTGGCGGAACGCAAGCGGGTGGAAGACGCGTTGCGCCGGGCGCACGAAGGCCTGGAAACGCGGGTGGAGAAGCGGACGCTGGAGCTGGCGCAGGCCAACAGCGCATTGCAGAAGGAGGTGGCGGAACGGACGCGGGCGGAGGCGAAGCTGAAACTGCTCAACGAGACTTTGGAGCAACGGGTGGCGGAACGGAGCGCGGCCGCCGAAGAGCGGGCCGCGCAACTGGCGCGGTCGGAAAGCGCCTTGCGCGAACAGCGCGGCATTTTGCAATCCATCCTCAACAGCATGGGCGACGGGGTGATGGTGACCGATGCCGGTGGAGACATCATCCTGTTCAATCCGGCGGCGGAACGGCTGGTGCGAACCGGGCTGGGGGAAATCCCGCCGTCGCAATGGCTGGAAAGGTTTCAGGCGCACGGGCAGGACTTACCGGCCTATGGCGGGGGGGGGCAACCGCTGTTGCGCGCCATGGGCGGGGAGGAGATCAACGGGGCGGAGATATTTTTGCGCGACGCGACCGGGACGGAAGGGGTGTGGCTGCTGGCGACGGGGCGGCCGCTGATAGACGAGAAGGGCGAGGTGGGAGGGGGCGTGGTGGTGCTGTCGGACATCACTTCGCGCAAGCTGATGGAGAAGCAAATCACCGACATCAGCGATCGGGAGCAGCGGCGCATCGGGCAGGATTTGCACGACAGCCTGTGCCAGCATCTGGTGAGCGTGGCCTTTGCGGGCGAGTTGCTGCGCGAGAACCTGGCGCGGCAGACGGCGCCCGAGGCGACGCAGGCCGAGGCGATTGTGGAAATGGTGAACGAAGCCATCTCCGAGGCGCGCAATCTGGCGCGGGGGCTTTACCCGGTGCGGCTGGAGGTGGACGGCCTGGCGTCGGCGCTGGAGGAACTGGCGGCGAGCGTGCAGGCGCGGACGGGCATCACTTGCCGCTTCTCCTGCGACGAGGAAGTGTGCATCTATGACGAGGCGGCCGGGAGCAACTTATACCGCATCGCGCAGGAGGCGATGAACAATGCGGTGAAACACAGCGGCTGCCGCGCCATCTCGGTGGGATTGGGCGCGGTGGAGGACGAGGTGACGCTGACGGTGAAGGACGACGGAGCGGGGATCCCGGCGGCGATGGAGAACAAGGAGGGAATGGGACTGAGCATCATGAATTACCGGGCGAGCATGATCGGGGCGTCGCTGGATATCCGGCGGGGCGCCGGCGGCGGCACGATTGTGATTTGCTCGTTGCACAACGCAGCAGCACTCGAAAGCGAACATGCCCATACGAACCAAGCCTGAGCAGGCCAAGACGAAAGTGTTTGTGGTTGACGACCACCCGCTGGTGCGGGAGTTGCTCAGCCAATTGATCCAGCGTGAAAACGACATGGAGGTGTGCGGGGAGGCGGAGGACGCGCACGAGGCGGTGACCAAGATCGAACAAAGCCGGCCGGACATCGTGGTGGCGGATATTTCCCTCAAGACGACGCACGGGCTGGAGCTGGTCAAGGACCTGCAGGCGCGATTGCCGTCGCTGCCGGTGCTGATGCTCTCGATGCACGACGAGTCGCTTTACGCGGAGCGGGTCTTGCGGGCCGGGGCCAAGGGCTACATCACCAAGCAGGAAGCGACGAAAAAGATTCTTTTTGCCATCCGCCAAGTGTTGAGCGGGCAGATTTACGTGAGCGAAAAGATGGCGACGCGGATGCTGCACAAATTGGTGCTGGGCCGCCACCAGGAGACCAGTTCGCCGGTGGAACGACTGACCGACCGCGAGCTGGAAGTTTTTCAACTCATTGGCCGGGGGCAGGGGACGCGGCGGATTGCGGAAGAACTGCACCTTGGCATCAAGACGGTCGAGTCCTATCGGGCGCGCATCAAGGAGAAATTGAAATTGACGGACGGCACGCAGCTTCTCCAGCAGGCCATCCAGTGGGTGCATAGTTTGCAGGACCGGTAAGGCGGCTTTGCGGTGAGGCGGCCTTAATCCGCCGGCAGTTGATCCACCTTGGCGGCGAAGACCAAATCGCTTTCGGTCAGGCCGTCAATTCTGTGCGTCCAGAGGGTGAGTTTTACCCGGCCCCAAGCCAGGTAAATGTCGGGATGATGATTCTGGGATTCGGCCAGTTGGCCGACGCGATTGGTGAAGGCGAGAGCGCGGCGGAAGTCGGGGAATTTGAAGTCGCGTTCGAGATGATGTTCGTTGACGACGCGCCAGCCGGCGGCCAACTCTCCCGAAAGGCGCGCCAAATCGCCGCCCTTGAGGGGCGGGAGGCCGGCCTTGCAGGCGACACATTCTTTTTGGGCCAGGTCAGACATGATCTGCATTTCTGCGGCCGGAAACGCCGCCTTGACTTTGTGGGTTGGATCCATGACGATCAGTTCAAACCCGTCGGTCATGGACAAGCTTACCATCAATGTCCCAGGAGCGCCAGCAGCGGAGATTGAGCTCAAGCCCGGGGTCAACCGGTTGGGACGGTCCATCAACACGGACTTTCAAATCAGCCATCCGTCCGTGTCCGGCGCGCATTGTGAAATCATGGCGAAGGACGGGACCTGGCTGGTGAAAGACCTCGGCTCCACCAACGGAACCCTGCTGGATGGGACGCCGGTGCGGGAGAGTGCCTGGCAGCGCGGACAAACGCTCCGTCTCGGCGAGGTGGAAATAGTCTTTACACCGGAAAGCGCGCCCTCGCTGGACCGCATCCGCGTCCCGGTCGGGACTGTGCCGTCGCAGGAACCGCCCGCCAGGACGGCGCTGCACACCGTTGCCGTGGAGGTGCCCTTGCCGCCGCCCATGCCCGGCGCAGGGGTCGCCGTGCCCGCGGCCGGGATTCGGGCGGGCGCGAAGCCGGCGGCCGGCCCGCCGCGGAGTTTTTTCGCGGCGATTCCCGGCGCGTTTGTCTTTCCATTTCGGCGCAGCGGCCTGGTTCTGCTGATCGGCGGAGCGGTCTTCTTTGTGGGATTGAATTTCTTTCAAAGAGTGGCGGGGTTTGCCCCGTTTGGGATAGGACTGATCATCGGGGTGGCGATCGCCATTTTTTGCAGCGGGTATCTTTTCGCGTTTCTGAAGAGCATCATCGCGACGACCGCGCAGGGGGAGGAGGAAATGCCCGATTGGCCGGAGTACGACGGGTGGGTGGAAAGCGGTCTGACGCCTTTTTTTGAGATGCTGGCGGTCTTCGTGATTTGCCTGGGGCCGGGGTATGGTTATAAGTGGTTTGCGCCTCATCCCCAGGCGTGGCTGACGTGGACATTGTTTATTGGGGGATTGGCCTACATGCCGATGGCGCTGCTGGCGCTGGCGGTTTACGACAACTTGGTGGCGTTGAATCCGGTGTTGGTTTTGCTTTCCATCGCGCGCGCGCCGGTGGAGTACGCGGTGACTTGCCTGGTGCTGGGATTCCTCGTGTTCAGTTTGGGCGAGGCGACCCAGTGGCTGCGTGAGAACGTGGATGTGCCGGTGGTGGCGCCCATGGTCAGGGAGTTTCTGGCCCTATACACACTGACGGTGGTGATGCGAGTGGCGGGTCTGCTTTATTACGCGAAGCAGGACCGTTTGAATTGGAACCTCCGAGGAAAGTAAATGGGCCGGTCTGGAGCG
>JBEKUQ010000275.1:0-4776 GCA_049514835.1 Verrucomicrobiota bacterium
AATCCCGCTGTGACGATAAGAAACGTACGGTCGGGAATTCACTGTAGTCTCCGCCCTCCCGGTAGGGCAAGACTCCGTCGAACCGTGACATCCAGGTCCGTGACCGTCCACTCAGTCCACCCTGTCCACCCTGTCCACTCCAACCCGCCCGGCAAAGAAGCAATTCTTGCCAAACCGACCTATTTTGGCCGGCCAACCCGGTGTATTTCTCGCGCTCCCCACGTCGCCACAACAACTTTTTTGCGCCTCATGCGCCTGTGGCAAACCAATGGAAGCTCCACCTCATCAACCACTTGCAAAACTAAGCCAGCCTTCACCCATTCCGGCCAATCAGACCCAATCAGACTCAATCAGGCTAAATCAAACCTAATCAAACCATTTTTTATTTCCCCTGCTCGTGATAACCGTCAAAGTATTCCTTCTCATTCTAACCACTAACCACTAACCACTATCCGCTGATCTGTGAGGTCCGCCCCGGCAGAATACTCCTTCTCATGAGTGGCAATGCCCAAACCGCACGCCTCAAGATTGCCCTGCGTGGCGCCGTTCAGGGGGTTGGCTTCCGCCCTTTTGTCCATCGCCTCGCCGTCGAACTGGGTTTGGCCGGATGGGTCAACAACTCCAGCCAGGGTGTTTTCATCGAAGTCGAAGGCCCTCGCGCCAGCCTCGAGCAATTCCTGGCCCGCCTGCCTTCCGAAAAGCCCCCGCGCAGTTTCATCCAAAGCCTGGAATCCTGGTGGCTGGACGCGGCGGGCTGCGCCGGTTTTGAAATCCGCCCCAGCCAAACCGCCGGCGGCAAGACCGCCCTCATCATGCCCGATCTCGCCACCTGCCTCCAATGCCGCCGGGAGGTTTTTGATCCCCGCAATCGCCGCCATCTCTATCCCTTCACCAATTGCACCCATTGCGGACCGCGCTTCTCCATCGTCGAATCCCTCCCCTACGACCGCGCCAACACCTCCATGAAACAGTTCGCCCTCTGCCCGGAATGCCAGCGCGAATACCGCGATCCCCGCGACCGCCGCTTCCATGCCCAGCCCAATGCCTGTCCCAAGTGCGGTCCGCATCTGGAATTGTGGGACGCCAACGGAGCCGTTCTCGCCACCCATCATCCCGCCTTGTTGCAGGCCGCGCAAACCATCCGCGATGGAAAAATCCTCGCCCTCAAGGGCCTCGGCGGCTTCCAGTTCATCGTGGATGCCCGCAACGAAGACGCCGTCCGGCGCTTGCGCCAACGCAAGCAACGCGAGGAAAAACCTTTCGCCCTGATGTATCCTTCCTTGCCGGCCGTCTCCGCCGATTGTTCCGTGTCCGCCGCGGAAGCGCGCCTGCTGGACTCGCCCGAATCTCCCATCGTCCTATTGCAGAAGCTCGCCGCGCCAACCCGGCCAATTCCTAAAGCCTCGGTGGCATCCCGATCCAGTCGGGACCCGTCCCGCCGGGCCACTGGCCCGGCGGAACAGCCTCCCGCCGATTTCGGGAACCAGCATGAAAGCTCCGGGCTGGCGCCTTCCGTCGCCCCGGCCAATCCGAACCTCGGCGTCATGCTTCCCTATTCCCCGCTCCACCACTTGTTGATGTCCGATCTGAACTTCCCCGTCGTCGCCACCAGCGGCAACCTGCGCGACGAACCCATTTGCATTGATGAACATGAAGCCCTGCAACGGCTCCGCCATATCGCCGACCTGTTCCTGGTGCATAATCGCCCCATTGTCCGCCATGTCGATGATTCGGTCGTGCGCCTGGTGCTCGGACGCGAGCAGGTCTTGCGCCGCGCGCGCGGTTACGCGCCGCTGCCCCTGCCGTTGGCCGCCGCAAGGCCGGCGACCATCCCGGACAACGCCCCGCCGATTTTGGCCGTGGGCGGACATTTGAAAAACGCCGTGGCGCTCGCCATCGGCCCACAGGTCTTCGTCAGCCAGCACATCGGCGATCTGGAAACCGTCCAGTCTTACGATGCTTTTCTTCGCGTCATCCGCGATTTCCAGCGCCTCTATGAAGCCGAACCCCGGTGGATCGCCCATGACTCCCATCCCGGCTACCTTTCCACCCAATTCGCCACCGCCTTCGCGGCCGGCAAGGCCGGCGCGCGCGCCATTTCCGTGCAACACCACGTCGCCCACGTGCTGGCCTGCGCCGCCGAAAACGAACTGGCCCCGCCGCTCCTGGGCGTCTCCTGGGACGGCACCGGCCACGGCCGGGACGGAACGGTCTGGGGCGGCGAATTTTTCTTCTTGACATCAACCGCCTGCCGCCGCCTGGCCCATTTCCGGCAGTTCCGTCTCCCCGGCGGCGAGCAGGCCATCAAGGAACCGCGCCGGGCGGCGTTGGGAATGCTCTACGAACTCTTTGGAGAAAACGTGCTCACCGACGGCGGCTTGCCGCCCATGCCATCCTTTGCCGCCGCCGATCCGGCCGCTTTGATCGCCATGCTGAAACGAGGCGTGAATTCGCCCCTGACTTCCAGCGCCGGCCGCCTGTTCGACGCCGTCGCGGCCTTGCTCGGCCTCCGCCAAATCGTCCGCTTTGAAGGGCAGGCCGCCATGGAGCTGGAGTTCGCCATCGCCGGCTTCAACACCGACGAAGTCTATCCGTTTGCAATCCTCGGCCAGGACAAGACCGCTGGCGAGTCCATGCTGGTCGCGGACTGGGGTCCAATGTTGAAGGACATTTTGGCCGACTCGAAGCGCCAACTTCCCGTTGGTTTGATCTCGGCGAAGTTTCACAACACCCTCGCCGAAATCATTGTCGCTATGGCGCAACGCGCCCGACTTCCCCAGGTGGCCCTTTCCGGCGGCTGCTTCCAGAACCGTTACCTCACCGAAAGGACCGCCGCCCGGCTGGCCCAGGCAGGATTCCGCCCTTATTGGCATCAGCGCGTCCCGCCCAACGACGGCGGCATCGCCTTGGGGCAAATCGTTGCCACGCTCATGGGCGTGGAGTAATCTGAATCCAATGTGTTTGGCCATTCCAGGTCGCATCACCAGCCTCGACGGGCAGGACCTCGCCCGCATGGGCAAGGTGGATTTCGGCGGCATCCAGAAGGACGTCAACCTTGCCTATGTCCCCGACGCCAAGGTCGGCGATTACGTCATCGTCCATGTCGGCTTCGCCATCAGCCGCGTGGATGAAAGCGAGGCCAACGCCGTCTTCGACTATCTTCGCCAGATGGATGAATTGCTGGAATTGAAGGAAGGCAGCCCGTGAAATACCTGGACGAATACCGCGACGGAGAGAAGGCCCGCGAATACGCCCGCCAGATCGCCCGCCTCACCACCCGGCCCTGGGCCATCATGGAAGTTTGCGGCGGCCAAACCCATGCCATCGTCAAGTTCGGCCTTGATGAACTCCTCCCCAAATCCATCACCTTGATCCACGGCCCCGGCTGCCCCGTCTGCGTCACCCCGCTCGAGTTTATTGACAAGGCCATCGAGATCGCCTCCCGCCCCGGGACGATCTTCTGCTCCTTTGGCGACATGCTCCGCGTGCCCGGCAGCGCCTCCGATTTGCTCTCCGTCAAGGCCGGCGGCGGCGACGTGCGCATCGTTTATTCCCCATTGGACGCCCTGAGAATCGCCGCGCAAAATCCATCCAGGGAAGTCGTGTTCTTCGCCGTCGGCTTTGAGACGACCGCTCCCGCCACGGCCATGGCGGCGCATCAGGCCGCGGAGCAGGGCGTCAAGAATTTTTCCATGCTGGTCTCGCATGTCCTGGTGCCGCCCGCCATGGAAGCCCTGCTCTCCTCGCCCGATTGCCGGGTTCAGGGATTCCTGGCCGCGGGCCACGTTTGCACCGTCATGGGGTGCGCCGAATACGAGCCGATCGCCGCGCAATACCGCGTGCCCATTGTGGTCACGGGTTTCGAGCCGCTCGACATCTTGCAGGGGGTCTTGATGTGTGTCCGGCAACTGGAGCAAGGACGCGCCGTCGTGGAGAACCAGTACCTGCGCGTCGTGCGCCCGGACGGCAACCCGCACGCCCGCAAGCTCATCCGCCAGGTCTTTGAAGTCGTGCCGCGCCAATGGCGCGGCCTTGGCCCCATCCCCGCCAGCGGCCTGCGCCTGCGCAGTCAATATGAAACATTGGACGCTGAAAAAAGGTTTGGCCTCGCCGCCCGCACCACCGCCGAACCCGCCGAGTGCCTCAGCGGCCTGGTTTTGCAGGGCCGCCTCAAACCGGTCGAGTGTCCGGCCTTTGGCCGGCTCTGTACGCCCGAACATCCGCTGGGCGCGCCCATGGTTTCCTCCGAGGGCGCCTACGCGGCTTATTACCGTTACCGCCATTACGCCCTCGCCGCCGATGCAGCGCGTTAAACCATGAACACCGGAGTGGAATCCTCGCCCGCCTGCCCCATTCCCATTCGCCAATATCCGCGCGTGCTGCTCGCCCACGGCGGCGGCGGCACTTTGATGCATGAGCTGCTGGAGAAAATGTTCTTTTCCGCCTTCGGCAAACCGCCCGCCGAAGGCCGCCACGACTCCGTCGTGCTCCCATTCCCGGCCGGCCGTCGGGCCTTCACCACCGATTCCTACGTCGTCCGCCCCATCATTTTCCCCGGCGGCGACATCGGCTCGCTGGCCGTCCACGGCACCGTCAACGACCTCGCCATGAGCGGCGCCCGCCCCCTCTGGCTCAGCGCCGCTTTCATCCTCGAAGAAGGTCTGCCCATGGAAACCCTTTGGCGCGTTGTGCGTTCCATGCGCGACGCCGCCGGGCGCTGCGGCGTGCGCATCGTCACCGGCGACACCAAGGTCGTGGATCAGCGCCATGGCGACG
>JBEKUQ010000276.1:0-4772 GCA_049514835.1 Verrucomicrobiota bacterium
CGCTGTTGGGATAGGAGCCGAGCACCTTCGCGAAATTGCACACGCTTTCCAGGCTGGCAATCGCCTGGGCCACCTTGCGGTCGTGGAAATGCCCGTCGCAATCCACAAAAAAGAAATACTCCCACGCCTTGCGCTTGCTCGGACGCGATTCAATTTTTGTCATGTTCAGCCGGTACCGCCGGAATGGCCCCAGCGCGTTGTAGAGCGCCCCCACCTCATCGGCGATGCTCAGCATCAGGCTGGTCCGGTCGTGCCCGCTGGGCGGGCTGCACTGCCGCCCCAGCACCAGGAAGCGGGTGGCGTTGCCAATGAGGTCCTGCAGGTTGTGCTCCAGGATTCTCAACCCGTACTTCTCCGCTGCCAGCACTCCGGTGATGGCCGCCGTCTTGACACGGTGTCCGCCGCCCTTTCCCGGTCCGGCCGGCTGCGCGGCCAGTTCCGCCGAGCGCGCGTTGGACGACGTTTCCAGGATTTCCGCCCGGGGCAGATTCCGCCGCACCCACAGCCGGCATTGGGCCAGCGCCTGCGGATGCGCGTAAAGACGCTGCATGTCCTTCGCCGCCGCCCGGCCCGCCAGACAATACCGGATGGGCAGGACAATCTGCGCCACAATTTTAAGATCGCTCTCCACGAACATGTCCAGCGTTTCCTCCACCACTCCCTCCGTCGAATTCTCCACCGGCGCCACCCCGTAATCCGCCCGGTTCTTGCTCACCTCGGAAAATACATCCGCGATGGTTCGCTGCGCCGTGTAACGCAGGCTCGCCCCGAACTTCTGGATCGCCGCCTGGTGCGTGAACGTGGCCTCCGGCCCCAGGTAGGCGATGGTCATGGTCTTCTGCAGCGAGAGCGCGCTGGACATGATCTCGCGATAAATCGCGCGCAACGACTCCTCCGTCATCGGCCCCCGGTTCATTTTGCAAATCCGCTGCAGCACCATCCGCTCCCGGTGCGGCACATAAATGGCTTCCCCCGCCTTCACCTTGATGGCGCCGATTTCCAGAACCTGCCGGGTGCGCTCATTCAAAAGCTGCACGATTCGCGCGTCCAGTTTGTCTATCGCCTTGCGAAGTTCAGGGATTTTCATCGCCCCAGACGATACACAACTCCCGCCCAAAAGCATGTCAAAAATGTTGCCAACAAAGATCGGGGACGGTTCAGGCCCGCTCTCCAATCCCTCCTGCCCCGCAAATAAAACCAAACGATGGCCGAAGAATGCCAATAGACCATCACCGGGACTGCTCCCGGTCTTCCCGGATGGCTCGCACAATGCTTTCCTCCGTAATCATTCCAATCTTGGGAGCCAATGTCTCCGGATCCAGGTCGTCGAAGTCCAGAAACTCGCAACTTTTCGGCACGACCTTGCGCCCGCGAATTTCGCGATCTTCAATCCGCCAATCCACCTGGTCGCCCGGGGACAATCCCGCAGCCTCACAAACTTCCGCAGGCAAGGTGGTCTCCCGCGTCTCCCGAATTATCGTTGCGCTCATAATGCAGATTTCTCAACACAGCCGGAAACTGTCAAGCCTCGGCGGTAGCGGCGGTCAGGGAGCCAGACTTGCCACGCGGCTGCAACCCGCTAATCTGGAGCCATGCCTGAACTGAGCCGGTTTTACGGAATCATCGTTCGCATGTTTTATGGCGACCATCCACCACCGCATTTTCATGCGACCTATCAGGGCGGGCAAATCACCGTGAACATCAACACACTGGAAGTGATCGAAGGACACATGAGCCGGCGCGCTCAAGCCCTGGTGCTGGAATGGGCCGAGTTGCATCGGGGCGAACTTCGGGAGGCTTGGGATTTGGCCAGCCGGAATCTGGAGCCTTCCAAAATTCAACCGTTGGAGTAATATTGAGACATGAATCGCATCGTTTCTGCCGAACCGCTTCCGCAGTGCCGGTTGAAAGTCGTCTTCGAGGACGGCGTGAGCGGGATCTTTTCCGTGGAACCTGCCAGGCGCGGCGGCGTGTTTTTGAAGCTGCTGGACGCCCGCGTTTTCAACGCCGTTGCTGTCAATCCCGATTTTGGATGCGTGGAATGGCCCGGCGGGATTGACCTCTGCCCGGATGCGATGCACCAGGCGATGTGCAGTTTTAAAACTGATGAGGAGCTGTATTCAGGCACGGTTTTGCGCGAAGGACCGGAAAGAAGTAAATAGCGGCCCACCGCTTAGGAAATTCCCATCTGCGTCAATCCGCGAACCGGCTTTTCGAATCGCCGTCAATCTCCGGCGCCGCTGTCGGGTTGTTGAACGTCGTCCGCGGCCTGTTGAGCTTCATCCGCCGCCGCCGCCGGCTCGTTGCCAGGCCGCCCAGGGGCGGCCGGTTTTTCCTGCTCCACTTCCGCCAGGGTCAGTTGATCGGGCGGGGCGGTGGCCAGGCCGGGGTCGGCTGTCAATAATCCTTCCGGCCGCGCCACCGGAATGCGCCGCAGCTCGTCGGCCGCTGGCAGCCCCTCCAGATTGCGCAAACCAAAATACTCCAAAAACAGCGCCGTGGTCCCGTAGGTCATGGGATGGCCCACCACCTCCGCCCGGCCCGCTTGCTGGATCAGCCCGCGCTCCTGCAAGGTCGCCATCACCCCGTCTATCGTGACGCCCCGGACCTGCTCGATTTCGGCGCGCGTCACCGGCTGGCGGTAGGCGATGATGGCCAGCGTTTCCAAGACCGGCTGCGAGAGCCGCGGCGGTCGCGCCTTCAATCCCACCAGCGCGATCACCCACGGCGCGTATTCCGGCTGCGTCACAAATTGCCACGCCCCCGCCACGCAGGCCAGCCGGAAGCTGCGCCCGGCCGCCTCGTGCTCGCTCCGCAACTGTTCCAACGCCGCCGCCACCGCGTCTTCCTTGGTTTTCTTGAACGGTTTGGCCTCATCCCCATGCTCGGCCGCGGCGGCCAGCAGATCGCGCAGCTCTTTGGGCGTCAGCGGCTTTTGGGCCGAAAACAGGATCGCTTCCAATATCAATTTCAGTTCCATGTTCAGGCGGTCACCGGTGGGGCCGGCGCCCGGGTGATTTCAATTTCGCCGAAGTCCTCCGGCTGGGTGCAAAGGAGCTGTTTGAGCCGGATCAATTCCAGCAGCGCCAGGAAGATGCAGACCACCTCGGACCGGCTGCTCGCGCGGGCAAACAATTCCGAGAATTTCACCACGGCCTGCTCCGCCGTCAGTTGCAGCAGAGATTCGATCTTTTCGCTGACCGTCCATTTGTCTTCAAAAATGTCGCGCAAATCCTCCCGCTGGCCGATTCGATTCAGCACGCTCTGGATCGCGTGGATCAGATCGAACAGCGACACCTCCGGTTTGCGTCCGGCTGGCGCCGGCAGGTCCGGGCGTCCCGGCAGGCGGGGATAAATGTTCTCCTGCGCCATTTCGCGCCTCTGCAACTGCGCGGCGGCGTCCTTGAATTTTTTATAAGCGACCAATTGCCGGATCAGTTCCCAGCGCGGGTCTTCCCCCTCGTCCTCCTCGCCGGCCGGCGCCTGCAAATCCTTGGGCAGCAATTCGCGGCTCTTGATATACATGAGCGTGGACGCCATCACCAAAAACTCCCCGGCCACCTCCAAATCCAGCAGCCGCATCACCTCGATATACTCCTTGAACTGCGTCGCCAGCTTGGTGAGGTTGACCTCGTAAATGTCCACCTCCTCCTTCTTGATGAGGTGGAGCAGCAAATCCAGCGGCCCCTCAAAAACTTCAAATTTGATCTTGTATTCGGCCATGCCAATGCCCGAATGCTAGAACTCCTCTCCGCCGTTTGGCAATGCCAGATTGGAACCGGCGAGGGACGGCGGCAAGGGCACGGCGCTGGTTGGCGTGTCGCGGCGCCGGGGTGTGGACCTGAAAACGCGCCGGCGTCCGTCCGTGCTTCATCCCGATGCCACCGGCACTGCCGAGGGCAAACCATCCGCCAGTTCCTGCTTCCCCGCCGGCACCGCTCCGTTCGCCGCCCCGCACTGCCGCCGCCAGTATTCCGCCCGATGGGCTAGTCCCAACTCCGCCAAATAGCCGGCATGGAAGGTCGTGGGCACCCGAACCGAACGGTCCGGATGCATCTCGTGGTCGAGGACGTCGGCGGCATGCACCGCCGTCAGCGGGTGGAAATCTGCCCCGGCCAGAGGCCTGGGGTAGTGATGCAACGCCACCGCCTCGACGATGGGCTGGGGCAGTCCCCACATCCCCAGAAGGCATCCCCCCAGTTCCGCGTGGCCCGCGTTGGGGAATAGTTGCGCTTCCGCGTCCCAATACATGCATTTCTCCTCCCGGGCCAAGGCCAGCGTCTTGGCAAACAGTTCGGGCAGGTTGGCGCAGAAAAGCAATTTGCCGATGTCATGCAGCAGTCCGCCGGCAAAGGCCAGCTCCGCCGCTTCCAACCCCCCCTTTTCCATCAGGGCGATTCTCTGCGCCATTTGCCCGGCGCTGAGAGAGTGGCGCCACAGTTCCTCCACCGAGAATCCGGGCAGTTTGACTTTATTGAAAGAGGACACGGTATGCGCCAGCAGCACCAGGGCCTTGGTGGTTTCCAGGCCGATGTAAGCAATGGCCTCCAGCGGTTGGTTGACTTGCAATTGCAGCCCGAACACAGCCGAGTTGGCCAATTGCAACACCTTCGCCGTGATCGCCGGGTCCTCGCCGATCAGCTCCCCGATCTTTTCCAGCGAAGCCCGCGGCGACCGGATTTCCTCCACCACCTTGAAATACGTGCTGGGCGGGCTGGGCACGTGCCGCATTTGGGCGATCAACCCATGCACCGCCCGGCTGGGCAGCCAGA
>JBEKUQ010000277.1:0-4769 GCA_049514835.1 Verrucomicrobiota bacterium
CACCCCGCCGGCGAAGATGCTGCCCGGTCGTTCGGCCCCGGCGCCAAGCTCCGCGTAGTTGCCTTATTTGGACGCCTTGGGCGCTCCGTCTGCCGGCGTCTTGCCCGGCAGCGCGAAGCAAGGCTCGATGGCGCCGCAGGTGGTGCATTCCAGGCAGCGGATGCAGCCCGACACATTCACCGCCTGGTCCACCTTCACCCCCATCGCGCAGCGGCTCCGGCACAAGTTGCATTCCACGCATTGCTGCGGATTGAACCGAAGATGAAACAGGCTGAAACGGTTGAACAGCGCCAGCAGCCCGCCCAGCGGACAAAATATCCGGCACCACGGCCGGTGAACGAACAGCATGGCCAGAAGAAACGCCAGCAATATGCCCGTCTTCAACCCGCTCATCATCCAGCCGCGGCCTTCCAGCAGGCTTTGCACCGAGTAAGGCACGCCGGCTTCCAGCGCGCCCGCCGGACACAGCCGGCAAATGGAAATCACCTGCCTCTCAAACGGAATGCCTTTGTAACCCAAAATCATCGGCAGCAATATCACCAGCCCCGCCAAGACCACGTATCGAATGTAGCCCGTCCAGGATGGCACGCGGATCTTCAGCTTCGTGATTTTGCCGAGCAAATCCTGGAGAAAACCAAACGGACAAGCCCACCCGCACACAACGGATCCTCCCGCCGCGCCCACCAGCAGCAGCACGCCCAGCAACAAATACGGCGCTTCCCCCACCGCCGGCAGCATCGCCGCGTAGTTCGCCATCACTCCCACCGGACAGGCGAAAGACGACAGCGGGCAGGAATAACAATGGAACACGCAGCCGGGGATGCCCTGTAGCCACCGGCCCGCCGGCGCCAGCCACACCGCCAGAAATCCCGCCTGCACCCACGGACGAACCTTCGAGAGCTTTCGTCCCAGCGTTGCCGGCTGGGGACAATCTGCAGGCTGATGGGGCATGGATTATGAAGGCTGAAGGCTAAAGGCTAAAGGCTGAAGGCGAAAAGAAAGGCCAAAGGCTGAAGGCTGAAGGCTGAAACTGTGCCCGCGTCGCCTGGAAGGTTGGGTTTTCATAGTCTGATTTGCTTTGGCCTTCAGCCTTTAGCCTTTAGCCTTCAGCCTTTAGCCTTTCGATTCGGCCACGCCACGTGGCCGGGGTTATTTCATTCACGTGGGACAGGGCGTATGCGCCGCGGTATCCACGCGGATTTTCCACGCCGGCGGCTGGAAAGCGGCTTTGGCCTTTGCCCAGCGGTCCAGCGCCTCGGCGGGATTGGCCACGTTATCCAGCCGGGGCGGCGGCGGCGGTTGGACATCGGCCCCGTATTTCAGCCCGCTGGCGGAGAAGGCCTTGACCAACTGGCTCTCCCACGCCGTCCCTCCGTCCACCGTCTCCACCTTCGTCAGATGGCGCGCCCCGCAATACAGCAGCGCCGCCCCCGTCAGCGCGACGACAAATCCTCCCCAGAAATCGTGCCCTTCCCGCGCGCGCAAGCTGCGGCTCACCGGCGGCTGTGGGATTCGTTTGAACATGCTAATGTTTAAGAGGTGGATTGGGGAAATTGGCGTGTTTCTCACCTTCCGGGACTCCCGCTCTTAATCTTAATCCTAATCTTAATCCTGTTTTGTTTCGATTACGTACCGCCCGGGAGAGATTGAGATTACGATTAGGATTAGGATTAAGAACCGGACTGGCGGAGGTGCATGGGAATCGAACCCACCTGGGACTTTGTTGAGCCCCACGCTGGTTTTGAAGACCAGGAGCGCCACCAGGCCGCCTCGCACCTCCACCCCACGACTTTGCGCCGCCTGACCTAAACAGGGGCGATTCATTTCCTCCAGGCTGTATCACCCCGCCATTCTGGCAGACGCGAGCGGACATTTCAATGCAATTTGTCTTTGGCAGATGCCGCCGGCGGGGTTACTCTATAAATCAAGATGAAAACGGTCGAAGCGATCATCGAACCGGGCGGCGAGGTGCGGCTGGTTGAGCCGCTGCAAGTGCCGTCACGGAGACGCGCTCTCGTCACGATCCTTGATGAGGAGCCGATCATCCATGAGGCTGCGCTTTTAAGCGAGGCCGCGCTGGCCGAGGATTGGAATCGTGCCGAGGAGGATGCCGCATGGGCGCATTTGCAGCCGGGCAAATCGTCATAGTTCGCTTTCCTTTTTCGGATCTCACCGCCTCCAAACTGCGCCCGGCGGTAGTGCTGGCGGACGCCGGACGGGGTGATTGGATTCTATGCCAGATCACGAGCAAACCCTACGGCGATGCCCGTGCCGTTCAATTGACTGACACTGACTTCGCCAGCGGCTCGCTTCATCTTTCCAGCTATGTCCGCCCCGGCAAACTTTTTACCGCCCACGCCAGCCTTGTTGCCGGCCAGGTCGGCGGGTTGCGAACAGACAGATTCTCCGCCATTCGCGACGCGGTCGTGCGAATGATTCGAAAAGGTTGAGCAACCACGCGCCTCTCGCCGTCACTTCGCCAGTTTCTTCATCTCCGCGCCCAGCTCCTCCAGGGCGAAACCTTCGGAGATGACACGGTGATCGGCGTCGGTCAGGATCAGCCACGGCAGGGCCGGCACGTCCAGGGCCCACTTCGATTTTTCCGTCTTCTCGGTCACGCGCCCCAGCGGAATTGAAACCGGGCTGGCGCTCTTCCAATCGTTGACAATTTCGTCGCTGGTGACGGCGGCTTGCACGCCCAGCACGGCGACGCCCTGGCCCCGCAGCGCCGCCGCCTGTTCATTCAACTGCTGGACCATGTGCCGCGACGAACGCTGCCCGGCGTCGAACAGGCACAGCAACAGCGCCTGCCTCGCCGGCGCGGCGTCCCCGGCCAGATTCACCCCCGCCAAATCGGGCAGCGCACGCCCTTTGAGCGGCGCGCGCGGCGGCGCCTGGCGGACGCCATTCTGCGAAGTTATCGTCACCACCACGTTGGTCTCGTCCGCTTGGGCCTGGACTTGCCCGTAGCCGTTGCCGTTTTGGGAATTGGCGAAAAGCCGCACCATCCCTTCGCAGACCTGAAAGTGAAACCGGCCCTTGCTGTCCGTGGTCACATTGCCCTGCGGCTGGTCGTCCCCGTTCAAGTTGACATACGCCCCGGCAACCGGCTTGTCATCCTCGTTCACCACCTGCCCGGCCAAAATATGGTTGGCGGGCTTGAGCACCAGCGGCGCCAGTTCCACCCGGTTGGTGTCGGGATCGCCCTGGACTTGCTGCTGCTTTTGACCGTGGCCTTTGGCGCTGGCGGAGAGCAAGTATTGCCCGTCCGGCGGCAGACTCTTGATCTCGTAGCGGCCTTGCGCGTCGGCCACAACCGATTGCGAATTCAACGAATCGTAAGAATTGCCCGATTTGAGCATCAATCGGATCTCCGCGCCGGCCAGTGCAGAACCGTCGGTTTTCGTGACCAGCCCCGTCAGGGTCAGGGCCGGTTTCAATTTCACGTCGAGGTTCGTCGTGTCCTCCTCCAACTCCGCGCTCGCCGCCAGGTTGCGGGCCGCATCGCGCGCCACCACCAGCCCGCCGCCGTTCTGCAATTGGTAGGGCTGGAGCGACCACGTCAGGCTGTACGCGCCGTTGCTGTCGCTCTTGACCCAGCGCGGTTCCGGATTGAACGGAAACACCGCCACTTGCGCGCCGGCCGCCGGTTTGCCCTCCGCGTCCGTCACCGTGCCTTTGAGTTTGTGTGTGACGGCGCCCTGGGCCACGCCGATAGTTTGACCGAGCCGCACCACCACGTTCGTGTCGCCGCCTTCCGCCGAAATGTTGCCGTACATACTCCGGCCGTTGGCGGAAATTTGCACCGCCCCTTCGCAGACGTGCTCGAAGTGAAACTTGCCCTCGCCGTCGCTGCGCGCGTTCCCATTGGGCTGGCCGTCTCCAGATATATTCACATTCGCGCCCGCCACCGGCTTGTCGTCCATGTCAAGCACCTGCCCGGCAAGTTTGAGGTTGGCCGGCTTGAGATCAAACGCATCCAGTTCGATCCGCCCGGCGTCGGCGGAGGCCGCCCCCACGTCGTAGATCGCCCTCTGGCCGTAACCAGGTGCGGTGACGTTGATGCCGTACTTGCGTCCGGGCGCCAGGGCGGGAATCTCAAACCGGCCCGGCGTGTTGGTGGTGCGAGTCAAACCAGTCAGATGCATCCCGCTGTTGCCAGTCCAGAAAATCAGCGCCACCGCCGCGTTGGTGACCGGTTTGCCGTCGCATTCCACCCGGCCGGACAGGGTTAGCCCCGGCTCCAGTTTCAGGTCCAGCGCAACGGTTTCCTCGTCGAGGTCCTGCGCCGCGGCCAGATTGTGTTCCACGTCGCGAACAAAAATGCAGGCGGTGTTGCCATTTTGTCCGATTTGGCGCGGGTTCCATTCCGTCTCAAACTTGCCGCCGGCATCGGTCTTGACGTCGGCCGCTTGCAGGCCAAATCCGCCCACTGTTCTCACCGGCAAACCCGCCGCCGGCTGGCCGTCCGGTTGCCGGACAATGCCGCTGATCTTTTTCGGCCCGGCGATTTCAATCTCCACCCGGTTGGTCTTGCCCTCTTCCACGCTGGCGGGAACCTGGCTCGCTTGGATGGATTCACGGTAGGCCGAGAGTTGATAATCTCCCGGCAGCAGCCGCAGCAGCGCCAGGCCGTTGCTGTCGGAGTTGGCGCTGGATTGAAATCCCTGCTTGTAGGCGCTCACCATGAATTGCGCCAGCGGCTTGCGATCAGCCTGTCCCACCACCGCCACTTCCAGCAAACCGCCGTGCGCCGCGGTGATGCGCAC
>JBEKUQ010000278.1:0-4767 GCA_049514835.1 Verrucomicrobiota bacterium
CCGGCAACGGCTCCGGGCTGACCAGCCTTTCCGATGCAACCAACTCGGTCTCAACCGCCAACATGAGTGTCCTGATTTCCGGCGACTCGATCTTTGCAGTTCCGGGCGCGGTGGGTGGCACCAACTTTTGGTGGTATTTGACCAATAGCAGCTACTTCAATTTGCCTTTTGTCTCGCAAGTCAACATAGCCGTTTCCGGTCAGACGGTGGCAACAATTGACGCAAATAAAACAACCCAAATTGGGCCTTACGCTCCCGGGCCTGGCATGAACGGCATAGCAATTCAAGAGGGAGGCATAGACGATCTGATTTCCGGGGCTTCTGCCATTACTGTATTTGGTCATTTATCAAGCATATGGACCTATGAACGCTCATTAGGTTTCTCCGTAATGGCAGTTACCCTCACCGCAGACGGCCAGGCGACATTTACACCCGCAATGGAGGCACAACGGCAGTCTTTGAATGCCATGATTCGCAATTCTCCGTTGCTGTGGGATTATCTACTTGAGGCCGACAAAATCATCCAGTCGCCCAACGGCTCTCCACTGGCGACTCCGACGTGGTATGTTGACCTGTTGCACCCCTCGACGAACAGCCATTATCTTTACGCCCAAAATATCCAGCAGGTTCTGATGCGCGGGCGGCACAACCAGAACACCAAACCAGAGGGGCACGAGAACTGGCAAAATCTGAACATCCCCGGCTTCGTCAATTCAAGTGCCTACAATCTCAATCTTTACACGGTCATCTCAGGCGACACCGCCAACGGCAATTACTTTTTCGGTGGCGCAGGAAACGGAGGGACCGGGGTGTATAATCTGGCAACGGGACTTTACTCATTGGTGTCACTATCCTATTCAATTTACAACACGGCTTATGGGGAGACTGCACTCGCATTTCTCACGCTGGGAAACTCAAATACAGCGGTCGGATTTGCGGCCGGCAATTCCCTAACTTCCGGCTCAAGCAACATATTTGTCGGGATGGCGGCTGGTTGCAATATTGTGACCGGCAATGGCAATATAGACATTGGCAATCCTGGAATGCTCGCAGACACCCTGATAACCCGGATTGGCAATGGGCAAACTGATGCTTACATTTCAGGGACAATTCACGGCAACGGCTCCGGGCTGATTGGCATTCTCCCTATTGGTTTGAGTGGCACCATCGCCACGTCTAATCTTCCCCCAGCCTTGAGCAACCTGATCAATCAAGTTTCCACCCCGCTGAACCTGGCCAGCGCGACCAACCTGCCGCTGGCCACCGCCGTCAACGGCACCATTGCCACTTCCAATCTCCCGCCGGCCTTGAGCAACCTGATCAACCAGGTTTCCACCCCGATCAACGCCGTGGCCGGCACGAACTACCAGGCGACCAATCTGGTTTACCAGGCCACGCAGAGCGCCGGCATCAGCATCACTTCCGTCACCAACGCCACGATTGACGCCTCGTTCGACGACATCTATTACAGCCAGACGGCCAATCTCAATTTCTCCAACATCATCAACGTGAATTGCCTGACCAACCAGACCCGGCGCGGCATCGTTCACATCAAGCCGAACGGGAACTACACCATCGGCTTCAACTACTCCGCCAACTGCACCCTGATCGGCGCTTACACCACCAACTGGCTCCCGGTCGGCGCGAGCAACGGCTTTTACACCCTGGCCTGGGAAATCATGTTCACCAACTTCAACTCCAACACCTGCACCTATGCGATTGTGCCGCCGAACAAGTAGGGAATTTTGAATTATGAAAACTCTTTGGCGAAGCCTGATTTCTTTCACTATTCTCAATTCACTATTCCTAATTGGGCCATCCGCGGCGGCCCAGATGGACAACCCCGCCTTCCTCGCCGCGCTGCCGACCAACACGGCGGCCGGAGGCGCCGGCACAACCTTTTACCTGGATTTGGGCGGCGGAGTGGGGCCGGGCTGATCCTCAAGCTTGTGGTGGTCATGCAACGCCGTTTTAACGCCTTTGAAACCCCAATTCAGTACACCTTTCAAAGCCGTACTGCGGCCGGCCGTGTGGGGGATTCTCAAGACCAGTTTACGGAACCTCTGTCGCGTTTTACGGAACCTCGCGCCTTTTTACACGACGCTGTTGTTGCGCATCCAAAAAATGAAGGACCCGGAGCCGGAGATGACACTGTGTTTGAACACGCTGCTGGTGAATTGCGGGGAAGCGGTGTTCATCGGGAACGGCACGGCGATGTCCCCGACCAGCACCGTGCTCGTGCCCAGATTGGTGAAGCCCAGCGTCCAGGTGATGAAGGACTGCTGGAGGAGGAAATCCGATTCCATCACCAGCGGGCCGCTCAAGCCGGTCGTCATCTGGTAATTGGCCCGCCGGACCGTCCCGTCCGGGCTGGTGGAATAAGTCGCCGTCGCCACGCTCAACGGGGAGGTGTTGGCCGTGTTCCAGGTCGTGCCGTTGACCCCATACTTGACAGTCACCGCGCCCAGGGAACCGGAGAGGTATTGCGTATTGGTGGCGTCGTCGTTCCGCGCCAGGCTGGTGATGGTGCCGTTGCCGGTCTGCACGCCGAATTCCGGGTCCAACTGCGTCAGGCGATAAAACCGCTGGTTCGCGCCCGCCCCGCCCTGATGCGCCAGGGTCATCAGCAGATTGGTGGCGAAGGTGGGAAGCAGGCCGACGTTCTGCCAATTCGCCGGGCTGAGTGTGTCGGTGTACTGCAGCCAATACCACTCGCCGGGATTGGCCGTAAAGGTGACATATACATTGGTCGTGTTCAAAACCATCGCGCCGGAAATCCCCCGCGGTGCAACGGCGACCGACGCCGTGGCGGGAGTGTGGCTGTAACGGGTGGCGGCCCCCGCTCCCGCATAAGAAAAAGCGCCCGCGTAATAGGTCGTTCCGGGCGTCAAATTACTGACCGTCACGTTCGTGCCCGCGCCCGAATACACCACATAATAATTGGCCGCCGGCAAGGTGCTGCCCGATCCGTAACTGGCGTTGCCGGCGTAAGCCGTGCCGTTGGCCGGCGCCTCCTGCACGGCCGAATTCCCCGTCCACAGCACCACCACGCTGCCGGCGCCGTTCCCGGGCGTCCACGAAAACGTGGCGCTGCCGTCGGCGTTCGTCGTCGCGGCCAGCGCGCTGTCCGCCGTCGGCGTCGCGCCCGCCGTCTGATTGGATACAATCAGGCTGAAACTCGCAAACTGGGCCGGCAAACTGGCGCCGCCCCCGTAATCGGACTGCTCGATTCCCACCTCCAACGGCAGACCGGCGAAATCTGCGCGGCTCAACGACGCCACGTTGGTCCAGGCCGCCGCCGCCGGTCCCTTCTCGTACAGGGTGAAATTATTGCCCGCGCGCGTGATCCGCAGCCAGTAATTGGTGTTGGGGTAAGTGCCCTCTCCGTTGTCGGTCTTTACGCCATTGACATTGTTCTTGAGCATGTTGGCGATGGTGTACTCGTCGAACCGCGCCCAAAGAAACGAGTTCTCCGCCCCGTTCGGGCTGGGCGATCCGCCCGCGCCGAAGGCCCGCACCATCAGACCGGCGAAGTTGTAGGCGTTGTTGTGGAACGGCGCCACCACCCGCACACTCATGTCAAAATCGCCAGTCATCACCTTGAAGAGCAAAAAACCGTCATCCGCCGCGCTCTCCCAGTCGGTCTGCAAGCTCGTCACCGACAATACGCCCGCCGCCGTGATGTTCGCGTTGGCGACCGAGACCGTTCCCGCCGCCGACCCGACCCCCGTGGCATTGGCAATCGAGCCGGCGCCCAGATATACCCCGTCCCACATCGTCCCCGCCACGCCGTTGCTCAGGTAATTGGCCGAAGTGTTAAAATTGTCCGTGTAAGTCACCTGCGCCGGGGCCGCGGCGGCCAGGACAAAAGACAAACCCATCGAGGAAAAAAGCTTCGTGTTGTTCAATGATTTCATCCTTCCCTTGCTCAGACTGGCGCGTCCCCCGGCAAAAAGTCAAAGCGTGTCTTACACGAAAAACTCTACCACGGCCATTTCTGCCGTCAACGCACCTCTTGCAGCCGCCACCGCCCTCGCCGCCTGACGCCAAAGTGCCGCCGGCGAAGCTTTGGAGTGCGGAGGCTTGCCTCCGCTTTTCCCGTATGCCTCCCCGTCATCCTATCTCCCCCTGATTTTTCTTTGGAAATCCTCGGATCGGCGTATATTGCCCGCGTGAAATTCCTCACCAAACAGGAACAAATGGCGCTCTGTCTCATTTTTGTCCTCCTGCTGACCGGCTGGGCGGTGAAAACCTGGCGCACCGCGCATCCCGCCGCCCCCGTTCCGGTCGTCCAACCAACCTGATATGCAACCCCCGACTTTCGAGCAAACCGTCCAAAAAATCATCGCCGCCGACCCGCGCTTTCACGCCGAGGCCTACTTCTTTGTCCGCGAGGCCCTTGATTTCACCCGCCGCGCCGGCGGCTCCAGACACCAGGACCGCGATGTCAGCACCGCCGAGTTGCTCGAGGGCCTGCGCCGCTACGGCCTCCAATCCTACGGGCCCATGACCGCCACCGTTCTGGCCGAATGGGGCGTTCACCGCTGCGAAGATTTCGGCGAGATCGTCTTCAACATGATCGCCCACCACTGCGAGGGCCAGTCCGACACCGACGACCGCGCCCACTTCAAATGCGGCTTTTCCTTCGACGAGGCCTTCCGCAAACCCTTCCTGCCTTCCCCGCGCGCCCTGACACCGCTAAAACCAGTCGAGGTGTAATCCGCCTTCCATCTCAACTCAGGCTCCCAGGATGACCAAACCCCCGGC
>JBEKUQ010000279.1:0-4762 GCA_049514835.1 Verrucomicrobiota bacterium
TGGGCATGCCGAATTTGCGGGCGGAGGCGAGGTGGTTGGTGAACTGGGCCTGGGCGGCGAAATTCAGGGATTCCAGGACCACGCCGTTGGCATAAGCGCCGTCGCCGGCGAAGCAGCAAACGACGTTTCCGCGCTGGAGGTAGCGGTTGGCCAGAGCCGCGCCGGTGGCGATGGGGACGCCGCCGCCGACAATGGCGTTGGCGCCGAGATGGCCGACGGTGAAATCGGCAATGTGCATGGAGCCGCCGCGGCCGCGGCAGTAGCCGTCGTCCTTGCCGAAAAGCTCGCAAATCGTGCGATAGAGGTGCTCTTCCAACGCGGCCTGGACCAGGTCGTGGTGGTTGGAGGAGAGGCAATGGGGAACGCGCCGGCGGAGTTGTGCATCGGTCATCTGGCGGATGGCGACGGTGCCCTTGGCGAGGCTTTCGCCGTGGCCGCGATGGGTGCTGGTGATGTTGTCGGGCAATTGCAGGGCGCAGCAGGCGCCGGCGGCGGTGCCTTCCTGGCCGACGGAGACGTGGGTTGGCCCGCGATAATTGAAATCGCGGATAGCCTCATAAGCTCCCGAACGAAGTTTGACGATCATCTCTTCCAGTTCGCGGATGATGAGCATGTCTTCGAGGATGGCGACGGCTTCGGCGGGGGAGAGAGTCCCGGCCTTGAGTTCGGTCTGGAGCGTGCCGCAATAGCGATAGGCGGGAATGCGGCCGCAGTCTATTTGAAAGGGGTCGAACTTGGGGCGTGAATCGCTGAGATAGGCGGTGGATTTGTTCATCGGTTACTTCTTGTTGCTGGCCCGGATAATCTTGAGGCCCTGGCGAAGGAGGGCGCCGGCAAAATTGGGGGATTGGTCGGTAATTAAAACGTGGACGCCGGCCCAGCGGCCGGCCGAGGCGAAAGAAACTTTGCCCGCCTTGCTGCTGTCGGCCAGGACGATGACCTGGCGCGCCTGGGCCATGACGGCTTGCTTGGTAAAGGCCTCGCTGGGGTCGGTGGTGGTGAGTCCTTCCTTCAAGGCGAAGCCCATGGTGCCCATGAAGGCCTTGTCCAGATGAAGTTCCTGGAGGACCAGGCGCGTGAGCGGCCCGACCAGGGTCTGGCTGAGACGGCGCAATTCGCCGCCGATGACAATGAGGCGCGGGCCGCGCCCGGCCAATTCGTGGGCGGCGTGGAGGGAATTGGTGACGACGGTCAGGTTGGCGCGTTCGCCAAGCAGGCGCGCCAATTCCAGAACGGTGCTGCCGCCGTCGAGGTAAATGGTGTCGCCCGGCTGGATGAATTTCAAGGCGGCCTCGGCGATGCAACGCTTCTCGCGGACGGCGAGGGAGGTTTTGTCCTCGAAAAGGGACTCGTCGAGGCGGTTCTCGACGCTGACCGCGCCGCCATGGACGCGGCGGATGGCGCCGCTACGTTCCAACAGGTCGAGGTCGCGGCGCACGGTGGCAGGGGAGACCTTGAGGCGGCGGCGGAGGTCCTCGACGCGGTTGACGCCGCGGTCGCGGATCAAGGCGCGGAGGCTGTCCCAGCGCTGGGGCGCGAGCGCCTTGGGGTCCAAATTCGGGTTGACGAGTTTTGATCGAATATGAGGGAATTTAGGCTGGAATTGGTTTAAATCAATCAAAATATTGCAAAATGTTGCAAGGCGAGGGGAAATGAAAAATGCAAAATGCAGAATGAAAAATGGAAGATCATGCAAAGCGTTGGGGAAGGCAGGGCGAGACTCTGCCGAGGCGTGACTGGTCTTCGTGGGTCGGCGGTTGTCACCTTGGCCAGGGCTCGACGGAGTCTCGCCCTGCCATCCCGGATGCTGTTGTATCGTTTGCCGCCGGCGCTAACCCGTTTACGTTTAGCCAAATTGGCGGTGTGTCACTTTTCTAGGACTGACCCCTTTCCCCCTTTTTGGCGGGGAGCGGGGCGATGCACAGAATTCTTGACGGCATGAAGGCGCGGTTTAGGCTGCTCGGCATGAACCGAAATGAAATCCCAACTCGTTCCGTCTGGCGATGGCGGAAAGGTTGCTTGGTCACGTTCGCACTTGTTTTGTCCGCCGCTTCGGCGTTGGCCCAGGGACGCGGCGGAGTCCCGGCCCCGAACGAATTGGTGCGGTCGAATTACACGAAATTCGAATACCGGATTGCCATGCGGGACGGGATCAAGCTGTTCACGTCGGTGTACGCGCCCAAGGACAGCAGCCAGGCGTATCCGATCATGTTGATGCGAACGCCTTACGGGGTCGGCCCCTACGGCGCAGACGCTTATCGCGGGAACCTCGGCCCCTCGGACTTGTTCGCGAAGGAGGGATTCATCTTCGTTTATCAGGATGTCCGCGGACGCGGGCAATCGGAAGGGGTGTTTGACGATCCGCCGGCCCACAAGCAGCGTTTCAGCGGCCCGACCGACGCGGACGAAAGCACGGACGGTTACGACACGATTGATTGGCTGGTGAAAAACATCCCGAACAACAATGGGCGCGTGGGCACGTGGGGCATTTCGTATCCGGGCTTTTTTTCGGCGTTCACGCTGATCAACGCGCATCCGGCCTTGAAGGCCGCTTCGCCGCAAGCGCCGATGGCCGATGTGGGCGATGGCGATGACGCCTATCATAACGGCGCGTTCTTCCTGGCGGAGAATTTTGATTTCTACGTCAGCTTCAGACCCAAACCAGCCGTGGCCGTCACGAACCTGGTGGCGACGGCAGCCGGCGCCCTGGTCGCGGCCGCGCCACGATTCAGCATGGGAACGCCGGATGAATATGATTTTTTCCTGCGCCTGGGAACGCTGGCGGACGCGGAGGAAAAATACTTCCATCACCAAAACGAATTTTGGAGCACGCTGGTCGAGCACGATACTTACGACCAGTTCTGGTCGGCGCGCGCGCTGGCGCCGCAAATGCGCCACCTCACCGCCGCCGCGCTGGTGGTGGGCGGCTGGTTTGACGCGCAGGACCTCGGCGGCACGCCCAAGCTATTTCAGGCGATGGTCAAAGACGGCAGCGCCCCCGCCGCGACGCTGGTGATGGGACCGTGGGCGCACGGCAGTTGGGCGCGCGGCGACGGCGACACGCTGGGCAACCTGAAGTTCACGGAAAAAACGGGGCCATTCTACCGGGAGAACATCGAATTCCCGTTCTTTGTTTATTATCTGAAAAGCAAGGGCAGCGGCCTCAAGACGGAGAGCGAGGCCACCATCCCGAAGGCGTGGGTTTTTGCCACGGGGAGCGACCAATGGCACCGCTTTGACACGTGGCCTCCGACGAATGCCGTGCGGCGCTCGCTTTATTTGCAGGCGGGGGGAAAACTGGCGTTCACCGCGGCGGCGGGCGGCAACAGTCAATACGACGAATATGTCAGCGATCCGGCGAAGCCGGTGCCGGTGGCGAGCGAGATTGTGGTGAGCCTGGGCGGCGATTACATGACCTATGATCAGCGGTTCGCCTCGCGGCGGCCCGATGTGCTGACTTATGAGACCGAGCCGCTGGATCATGCCATCACGATTGTCGGGCCGGTGACCCCCGTTCTGCGCGTCTCCACCTCCGGCACCGACTCGGATTTCGACGTGAAACTGATTGACGTTTATCCCAACAATTATCGGGATCCGCAGGCGGCGGCGGGCGGCCGGCCGATTGTGGCCGGCTCAAATGGCGTCGCCCAGCAAGGCACCAATGGCCGCCCCCTGCAATTCACCAACTTGCCGGCGGCGGCGACTGGCGGGCGGCGCGGAGCACCGGGGGTGGCGCCGATGGGCGGCTATCAACAATTGGTGCGGGGCGAACCGTTCCGCGGCAAATTCCGCAACAGCAGGTTGAAGCCGGAGGCGTTCCGGCCGGGCCAGCCGGCCAAGATTCAATTCGACATGCCCGATGTCATGCATACTTTTCTGCCCGGACACCGGATCATGGTGCAGATTCAAAGCTCGTGGTTTCCTTTGACGGACCGGAATCCGCAGAAGTTTCTCGATATTCCGGGCGCCAAGGCGTCGGATTTCAAAAAGGCGGTCGAGCGCGTTTATCGGGGCGGGGCGGAGGGCAGCCGGCTGGACGTGCTGGTGACGGAGTAGGCCGGGGAAAGGGCGCGGATGCATTCGGTTATTGTTTACACGACGGTGGCCGGGGTTGGGGCGCTGATGGCGTGGCTCCTGACGCGCGCGCCGGAGTTGCGGGGATGGCGGCTGTCGCAGATGATCCTGGTGGCCGGCGGATTCGCGACGGCTTGCTGGGCGCTGCGGCAGACGCACGGAGAGCCGGACATGGGGGCGGGGATCATCGTCATCTTAATCATAGTATTGACCGCGTTCCTGCTTGCGCCCAACATCGCCTTTTACTGCGGGGCCGGGTTGTCCAACTTCCTCGATCGGCCGGATTGGACGCCGGCGGAGGAGGAGATGGCCCTGCGCCCGATTCGACGTATGATTGACAACGACCGGTTTTACCAGGCGCTGGGCGACCTGGAGGCGCTGCTCCAGCGGCACAAACCGACTTACGAAGCGCAGATTCTCCACGCCAAACTGCTGCACCATTTTGGCCGGTGGGATGACGCGGCCGCCGCGCTGCTCGAGGCCGTCCCACTGAGCCACACCACCGGGCAGCAATTGACGGTCATGGAACTTCTGGCGGCGCTGGAGGATCGTTTTCCGGGCGCGCCCGAAGCGGCGGCGCCGGGAACGCGCCGGCGGCGCCTCCAGCACGAGTTGGTGCTTTTCCAAGCCGGCGCCACCGACCGTTCGCTGCACAAGGCCATTCCACCCGGGGATTACGAAGTTGAGG
>JBEKUQ010000280.1:0-4757 GCA_049514835.1 Verrucomicrobiota bacterium
CTGTTTTTCATAAGAATGATTCTTTTCAAAACACGCTAAACTTCCCACCACAGCCTGGCCAGATAAGGGCGCGGCCAGCCAAGCGCCACGCCGACAGACGCGAATTTTGTGACCAGCGCCAACCGTCATTTGGGTTCGGCCATCTTGTAGCCCAGCAATGGCAGCATGGCCTGCGCATACCGTGTGCCCAGTTCCCGGTAGCCCGCCGGAGTGAAATGCAAATGGTCCGGCTGGCCGGGGCATCCCGCCGAGGAAACGACATGCGCGGTGGGGATCGTCTGGGGCAACTTGTCAATGATCGTATTCATGCCCGCACAAGCGCCTCTTTGATCCGCATTCACCAGTTCGCCGGCGATCAGCGGCACGTCCTTGGCCTTGAGATTCAGGTCATGCAGCAGATTCTCGTAAATGCCCTTGACTTTGTTTGGCCATTCCTTGTCACCCGTATTTGATTCTCCCTGATGCAACAGAATGCCTTTGATCACACCCTTCTTCTGCGCCACTTTAGCCATCTCCACCAGATGCTGATAGGGGTTTTCATCGTAAGCCTTGATTATATTCTTCATCCAAGATGCGGCCGATGATGCGTAGGATTCGTAATTCGTCTTTTCGAACAGTTCAATCTTACAACCGGCGACTGCAACATTGACGATTCCCACCTTGATCTTGGGCGGAAGATTGGAAGCCAGCGTCCGGCCAAAATAATCCGCCGGGCAAAGACCTGTGCCTGGCCGGCACAAGGGAGGAACCGCCGGATACCAATTGCCCTTTTGTCTGGCCATGCCGGGAAAATCCACCGCCGCCAGGACTTGCAGACGGTCCATCACGTTGGTCTTGTCCTGTTGTTCAACTCCGGGAAAACCTTCCATGTTTGACTGTCCAAAGCACAGGAAAACGTAGAATTGTTTGTCCGGTGCTGTCTTATCTTCAGCCTTCTGGTTTTGGACATGGACGCAGCCGGACATCAAGAGCAATCCGGCCAATCCGAGCAATCGGGGTGTCATTTTCATATTAGTTTGATTTATTGTGTTTGGCCAGCTAGGCGGGCACGGCCAATTTCTCGATGCGTCTAACATTGTCCAAAACCTCCGCGTAGCTTTCGCAGCCGATGGAGAAACAATTGAGGGCATCCTTGGCCAGCGCGTAGCGCAACGCCTCGTTGTGCTGCCCGTCCACCAGCGTCCCCTCGCCAAGGACTTTGATGCCGATGGTCCCTTTGCCGTTGGCTTTCATCTGTTTGACAATCGGCAGGACTGTCCCTGGCTCCTCGTCCATGCGCTCTCCGGCGGGATTTAGCCGCACCATGCAAACATCCAGCCAGGGACTCTTGGACGCCACCTGCATCGCCTCGACCGAGTGGCAACTGATGCCCACGGAGCGAAGGATCTTCTTCTCTTTGGCCGCGGCCATCACCTCCATGGAACCTTTGTCATCCTCATTCCAAGTCGGACTCATGCGGGTGTGAAGCAGCAGAATATCTATGTAATCCGTTCCAAGCTCCTTCAGGAACCGATCAATGTCCGCCTTCGTCTTTTCCGCAGTCCAGGCGTCGGTCTTGGTCAGGATGGTCACCTTTTCGCGCGGCACCGTCTTCAGGGCGGCTTTGAACGCATCATGGGTGCCGTAGGCGTCCGCGGTGTCCCAGAAGAAAATGCCTTTCTCGTAAGCCGATTTCAGCATGTTCGCAACCCCTTCAACCCCGAGCGACCGAAGCTGATTGGAGCTGTGTCCGGCGCCGTAGGTGCCGGTTCCCACTCCCATTCGCGACACTTTGATCTTGGCCGGGCCGAGTTCGATTACGTCGCTCGCGCGGCGAACCGGCGTTTCGGCGGCCAGGGCGTCGAGCGGCAGCGCGGCGGCGGCCCCCAAGGCCACGGACTGCTCCAGAAATTGTCTTCGGCTGATTTGCATGATTTTCTTTGTGTTTTTGGGTGATGGTTAATCGGCGGCAATGAATAAAGGCGGCAACCCTCCCTGTTCTTTTGCCGCCCAGCTTCGTGGTTCACTCGTGGCGGATCGTGGCGGATCTGCGCCTGCTTCACCCTTCGCGGGGCGAAAAAATCCCGGCGGCATCTTGCTAATTTTATTCATTACCACTCCTTGGCATAAAGCATTTTGCCAGCTTCCGCCGGCCAAATGCAAATCTATTTCTCATCGGGGTTGGATGATGGCGGAACCGGCTCAGCCGCCTTCTTGACCGCCGCGAGGCTCAGGCCATGTGCGGCCACCCGCGCCCGCGCCAGGGCGTCTTTCCAGTCGGGACCGGCCGCTTCCAAGCCGGCCAGAACCTGCGCCATCTCCGCCGCCAACTTTGTGGGCTCGGTCCCGGGCGGATGGCAGCGCGCGCAAACAGATGTGTCACCGGTCAGCATCGCCGTGGCGGCTGGTTCGATGTCATGATTGGAGTGGCAGACGGTGCAGCCGGGCCGGCGCTGGTTCGTAAACAACTGCGCATGCCGCGTCTTGGCGAACGCCTCTGCCGTGGAGCCATGACATTTGCCGCAGGTCTGGGTAATCCGCTGCGGACTCGCGGTTGAAAGCGGGTCGCTCACCGCCCGGGTGTTATGGACCTCATGGCAATCCACGCACTCGGCCGCCCGCCTGCGGCCGGCCGCCAGCAACTTGCCGTGAACACTGATCTTGTATTTGGCCAACTGGTCCACGCGCAGTTGCGGCTCGTATTTGCTCATGTAATTGGTCTCGCTGTGGCAGCTCCCGCAGAATTCGGGAACGCCCTGGCGCGCCACTCGAACCTTGAAACCGCGGCTCGCGTTCATCGCGATGTTTTGGTCGGGCTCATTGGCATCGCCGCCGTGACAATTGGCGCAACTGATCCCCTTGGCAAAATGGATGTCATTGGTGAACTTCAAACTCATCCCTTCCATGACGCGATGACAATCAAAGCAGGAATCTTTGCCGGCACTGGCTCCGCAGCCCAGCAGGGTGATGAGCGCGACCAGCAGTATTGGAAACTTCATGTGATTCGATTCGGGCAATGCGTTCTTTTAGACGAGCAGCCAGGCAATCGCAAGTTTTCTTTAAGAAGCAATGCTGATTCTTCGGCAGGAGCGATTTTAGCGGAACTAATTGAAGAGCCTTGGCCACAAACTGAAGGTGTCTTCGGAAGTCCTGCAGGCAAGCATCTGCTCGACGGAACGAATTTGGCCGCGTCGGGATGGAAAATCACCGACGCGGCCGGTGTTAAAACGCTTTGCCCATGCTAAAGGTCTATTTTGCAGACGGCTGCTGGCCGGTGGCAACGCCAATGACCGCGTCGAAAGCCGGCTTGGGCTTGTCCTGGGCGTCGAACAGCAGCGGGCGGCCTTGTGCGCGCCAGGAAACGCCGTCGTTCACACCCCAGAACGTGATCACTTTCACGGATTTGTCATGTTTCAGGAACGCCCGGAACAGACCCGCGTAGGCCTCGGCCAGCCGCCGGTCGGTGTCGCTCACCAAGCCGCCCTGGGTGGTGGCGGCGTTGGCTGCGACATCCCCGCTGGTGCTTCGCTGACCGCCCTGCGCGCTGTTGACGTCGAATTCGGTGATGTGAATGGGCAATCCCAGGGTCTCCAGTTCCGTCAGCGCCCTGTCTTCCTCCTCAAAGCTCGGCGAACTGACACTGACGTGGGTTTGCGAACCAATCGCCATCACCGGGACGTGTTGTTCCTGCAACGACTTGATCAACGCTATCAGCTTGCGCCGTTTTCCGGAGTTTTCCAAAGAGTAATCGTTGTAACGAAGGATCGCATCCGGGTCCGCTTCGTGGGCGTATTCAAAGGCCTTCGCGATGAAGTCCGGCCCGATGATTTGCTCCCAGGGCGAGGGCCGAAGGATGTTGGTCCCGCCGTCGGAAAGCGCCTCGTTCACCACATCCCAGACCTTGATCTTGCCCTTGTAACGGCCGACCACGGTGGCGATGTGGTCGTGCATCCGTTGCAGCAACTCCTCGCGAGACGCCCGCGGTCCGCTAAAACCTCCGCGCCCAAAGCCGCCGCCCGGACCGCGGCCCATTCTGCGTTCGCCAGGCGCATTCGTCCCGTTTGCGTCGGCGGCGGCCGGTGGCGGAGTGTTCGTCATCCCGGGCGGCATATTGGTCCCTTGGAAAACCCAGTTTGGCGTCTGGCCATGCCAGACCAGGGTGTGTCCCACGATATACATGTTGTTCTTCACGCCGAAGTCCACATAGGCGTCGGCCGGGCCAAAGTTGTAGCCGTCCGCTCCCTCCCTTGGATGGATCAGTTGCCACTTCAGGTCGTTCTCGGGGGAAATCTGGTTGAACTGTTGCTTGACCAGTGCGGTGTCCTTATCCACCTGTTCCATGTTCCGGTTGACGTTGTCGGCCTGAACCGCGGTGCTGGTCGCAATGGTGCGGTTGATGGCCACGCCCACATAGAAATGATCTTTGTAGGCCTCTTTGAGAGTCGGCGTGTCGGCAGACTGGGCCGTTGCAACGATGGCCAGCAGCGCCGCCGTGAGCAAGCTGAGGCGCGAGTCGGGGGTTGTGCTTTGTGTCTTCATAGGAGCGAGGTTCGGGTGATTTGAGCGGTTGGCTCTTCTCACCGTTCGGCCGGTTTGTCGGCCATTTGCATGGTTATTGGTTTCTGATAGACGTGTGCCAAATTCAACCGATATTCGAGCTTCTTCATGGCTGACACAAGAAGAATCGGTGGAAAAAAGCAACATCGCTGAATCCATAGAATCTAACACTTGTTCCTTCATCCAGCGAGCTTTCGCCATATTGAAGTAATGACCATGGG
>JBEKUQ010000281.1:0-4753 GCA_049514835.1 Verrucomicrobiota bacterium
CGGGCATCGGCGAGAATTGCCCTCCCGTCCGCCGCCGGATTTGCGCCAGCCTTGGCTTCCTCGGAATTCAACTGGACCAGGCGCGCAATGCCCGGAATGCCCCGCAAATTTCCTCCGCCGCCAGCCGGGTCATGGTGCGGGTCATTCACACCGACGAAGAACGCATGATTGCCCGATCCGTCACCCGCCTCCTCCGACTCGGCGCAAACAGGAAGGTCAGACCGTGACAACCAACACGCCCACAACGGGGCCGAGTCAGGAACCGCCGCGTGGCCGGCCCCCGCAATCGCCGTCCGGTCTGTGGCACCGCAAGACCACGGTCATCGCGGCGTTTTCCATTGCGGCCATCCTCCTGCATCTGACGCTGCGATTCGGTTTCCACAGCGCGCCGGGCACATCCCAGATTCCCTTGCTGGCCACCCTGGTTCTGGGCGGCGCGCCGCTTCTCTACGACCTGCTGCGGAAGGTGCTGAAGCAGGAATTTGGTTCCGATCTGTTGGGCGGTATTTCCATTATTTCTTCGGTCCTCCTGGGCCAGTACCTGGCCGGCTCGATTATCGTGTTGATGCTTTCTGGAGGTGAAGCGTTGGAGAATTACGCGTTGCGCAGCGCCTCTTCGGTGTTGGCCGCTCTGGCCAAGCGGATGCCGTCGGTCGCCCACCGGAAACAGGAATCCGAAATCCTGGACGTGGCGCTGGATAAGGTCGCCGTGGGCGACATCCTCGTCATTTATCCGCATGACATCTGCCCGGTGGACGGCGTGGTCATCCAGGGACGCGGCGTGATGGATGAATCCTACCTGACAGGCGAGCCGTTCGAGATGAACAAGACCTCTGGTTCGGCGGTGATCTCGGGCGCGATCAACGGGGAATCCGCCCTGACCATCCGCGCAACCAGGGCCGCCGCCGATTCGCGCTACGCGAAGATCATGGAAGTCATGCGCGAGTCCGAGGCCAAGCGGCCGCGCTTGCGGCGTCTGGGGGATCGCCTGGGCGCGATCTACACTCCGGTGGCGCTGACCGTCGCCCTGCTCGCCTGGGCCATGAGTGGCCAAGCGATTCGCTTTCTGGCGGTGCTGGTGATCGCCACGCCTTGCCCGCTGCTCCTGGCCATTCCCATCGCCATCATCGGCTCCATTTCCCTTTGCGCCCGTCAGGCCATCATCGTTAAACGCCCCGTTGTGCTCGAGCAGATCGCCGAATGTCGAACCGCCATCTTCGACAAGACCGGGACGCTGACTTACGGTGCGCCGATGCTCACCCAACAACTCATCGCCCCGGGCTTCGCCCAAGGCGAAGTGCTGGCCCTGGCGGCAAGTCTGGAGCGCTACTCCAAACATCCGCTCGCGCGCGCCATTCTGGCGGCGGCGAAGGCGGACGGAATTCCGCTCGCGGAGGCCGCCGACGTGAGCGAACTTCCTGGCCAGGGGCTCTGCGGAACGGTTTCCGGCCGCCGGGTGCAGATCACCAGTCGCAGCCAGCTCGGCGCGCCAGTCATTGCGGGCGGGCAGCAGGCTCCTCCGGCCGCCGGTGGACTCGAGTGCGTGGTGGTGATTGACCGGCGCTACGCCGCGGTCTTGCGTTTTCGGGATGCGCCGCGAGCCGACAGCCGCTCCTTCGTGAGCCACCTGAGCCCGAAGCACCAGATCACGCGCGTGATGATCGTGTCGGGAGATCGCGAGTCGGAGGTGCGCTACCTCGCCGAGGAGGTCGGCATCACCGAAATCCACGCCCAGAAAAGTCCGGAAGACAAGCTCGCCATCGTCCGCCAGGAAACCGCCGCCGCCAAAACGCTTTACGTGGGGGATGGCATCAATGACGCCCCGGCCATGATGGCCGCCACGGTCGGCATGGCCATCGGACAGAACAGCGATGTGACCACGGAAGCGGCCGGCGTCGTGGTCATGGATAACTCGCTCGAGAAAGTGGACGAGTTCATGCACATCAGCCGCCGGATGTGGATTATCGCCCTGCAGAGCGCGGTGGGCGGCATGGCGTTAAGCGTCGTCGGCATGGGCTTTGCAGCCACCGGTCATCTGCCTCCCGTGAGCGGCGCCATTGCCCAGGAAGTCATTGATACTCTGGCGGTGCTCAACGCCTTGCGCGCCGCCTTCCCCCCCAAAGTGATCCACGATCTCTGACCGCATTCCCAAGACAAAAAGCAAATGGTTTTGTTACCAACTATGAACACCAACCCGCTGACTCCTGAACTGCTCCGCAACCTGGACGCCTACTGGCGCGCCGCCAATTACCTTTCCGTCGGGCAGATTTATCTGCTCGACAATCCGCTGCTCAAGCGGCCGTTGCGGCTGGCGGATGTCAAACACATGCTCCTCGGCCACTGGGGCACCACCCCCGGCCAGAACTTCATTTACGCCCACTTGAACCGCGTCATCAAAAAATATGATCTGGACATGATTTACATGTCCGGCCCCGGCCACGGCGGCCCGGCGGTGGTGGCTAACACCTACCTGGAAGGCGCCTACAGCGAAATCTATCCCGACATCAGCCAGGATGAGGCCGGCCTGCAAAGGCTTTTCAAACAGTTCTCTTTTCCCGGCGGGATTCCCAGCCATGCCTCGCCCGAATGCCCGGGCTCGATCCACGAGGGCGGCGAGCTGGGCTACTCCCTCAGCCACGCCTTTGGCGCGGTATTTGACAACCCGGACCTGGTGGTCGCCTGCGTCGTGGGCGACGGCGAAGCCGAAACCGGCCCCCTCGCCACCGCCTGGCATTCCAACAAGTTCCTCAATCCGGTCACCGACGGCGTGGTGCTGCCCATTCTTCACCTCAACGGCTACAAAATCTCCAATCCCACCCTCCTGGCCCGCATCACTCACGAGGAATTGGACCAGTTCCTGCGCGGCTGCGGCTGGCAGCCCCATTTCGTCGAGGGCCATGAACCCGATCTGATGCACCAGGCCATGGCCGCCGCCTTGGACACCGTCGTGGAGCGCATCCAACAAATCCTGCGCGACGCGCGCCTTCACCACAACACCGCCCGTCCGCGCTGGCCGATGATCGTCCTCAACTCCCCCAAGGGCTGGACCGGCCCCAAGACGGTGGATGGCCTGCCCAACGAAGGCACCTTCCGTTCTCATCAGGTGCCTCTCTCCGTCTCCGCCGCCTCCCCGCCCGAACACCTGCCACAGCTTGAGGCCTGGTTGAAAAGCTATCGCCCCGAAGAATTGTTTGACCCACAGGGCCGCCTCAAACCGGAATTGGCCGATTTGGCCCCTGCCGGCCAGCGCCGCATGGGCGCCAATCCCCACGCCAACGGCGGCATCTTGCTCCGCGATCTCCGCATGCCCGATTTCCGCAACTACGCCCTGGACGTGCCCGCCCCGGGCGCGCCCGGTCCCGGCGACACCCGCGTCCTCGGCCGTTTCCTGCGCGACATCACCAAATTGAATCAGGAGCAGCGCAATTTCCGCGTCTTCGGCCCCGATGAGACGCTCTCCAATGGTTTGGAAGCCGTCTTCGAGGTGACGCAGCGCCAGTGGGAAGCCGCGACCGTCCCGAACGACCAATTCCTCGCCCCCGATGGGCGGGTGCTGGAAGTGCTCAGCGAGCATCAATGCGAAGGCTGGCTGGAGGGCTACCTGCTGACCGGGCGCCACGGCCTGTTCAATTGCTACGAGGCCTTCATCCACATTGTGGACTCGATGTTTAACCAGCACGCCAAGTGGTTGAAGGTCACCGCCCACCTGCCCTGGCGGCGCAAGATCGCCTCGCTCAATTATCTCCTCGCCTCCCATGTCTGGCGGCAGGACCACAACGGCTTCACCCACCAGGACCCCGGCTTTATTGACCATGTCGTCAACAAGAAGGCCGAGATCGTGCGCGTTTACCTCCCGCCCGATGCCAACTGCCTGCTCTCCGTCATGGACCACTGCCTGCGCAGCCGCCATTACGTCAACGTCGTCATCGCCGGCAAGCACCCCTCGCCGCAATGGCTCGACCTGGCCACCGCTGTCAAACATTGCACCAAGGGCATCGGCCTCTGGCCCTGGGCCGGCAACGACCAGGAGGCCGCCCCCGACGTCGTCATGGCCTGCTGTGGCGACGTGCCCACCCTGGAGACCCTCGCCGCCGTCTCCATCCTGCGCCAGCATTTGCCCGCCCTGAAAATCCGGGTGGTCAATGTCGTGGATCTGATGAAGCTGCAGCCGCAAACCGAGCACCCGCATGGCTTGAGCGACATGGATTTCGACGAGCTTTTCACCAGGGACAAGCCGGTCATTTTCGCCTTTCACGGCTATCCGTCGCTCATTCACCGCCTGACTTACCGCCGCGCCAACCACAACAACATCCACGTCCGCGGCTACAAGGAAGAGGGCACCATCACCACCGCCTTCGACATGACCGTGCTCAACGACCTCGATCGTTTCCATCTGGTCATGGACGCGATAGACCGCCTGCCGCAAACCGGCGAGAAGGGCCTCTATCTCAAGCAGCAGCTTCAGGACAAACTCATCGAGCACAAGCAATACATCAACCAAAACGGCGAAGACCTCCCCGAAATCCGCAACTGGAAATGGAGCCGTCCCTGAGCTTGTTGCAGCGGCGGCCTATGACCTCCGCTCGAAATCCGCAACTGGCAAGGGGGCGGCAAGGGTCACGCATCACTCGTGGATGGTAGGGCTCCCGGCAAGCCGGGACTGCCCGCCGGTGGGGCACCGAGGAGTCCTAGGGCAGAACCATCAATCAATCTAACTGAAGTCTGGAGGGTTGGTGGCATAATCGCCCAAGCC
>JBEKUQ010000282.1:0-4751 GCA_049514835.1 Verrucomicrobiota bacterium
GACCACCCCATGCCCGGCGCCTGGTGTGCGCTCGCGCTGGGACATTTCTGGATTCTTCTCAGCTACGCGCGCTCGCCCCTGCGAACTTACATCCAGCGTCTGGCCGGGCTGGACGACGCGTCCTGGTTCTCACTCCGCCGCTCCTGGGGCCGGTGTCTGCTGGCCGCCACCCAGGGGGCGACGCTCTGGGGTCTGATGGGTTACACGGCCAACACCTTTATGGTGGCCCCGTTGCTGGCGGGCGCGGCCACCATTTTGATCCATCAAGGAATCCTGCGGAGCGCTTCCCTCTACCAGATTGTGGCCGGTTTGGAATTGGCGGCGGCCTTGCACATGGACTTTCTCATCCCAAGTTACCTGCCCAAGGGCGACATCATCTGGGTCACCCTGGCGATCTGGCTGGGGCTGCTGGCCGCGTTTGAAATCCTGCGCGGCAAGCTCCAGCCCGGCCTCGTGGGCAGGATCGCGGTGATATTGGGCGCATTCGTGCTGGCGCATGTCCTCTATCACCGGCCCTGGTCGGCGGCCGGGCTTTGGGCAATGGGACTCGGTGCTCTTTTGGCGGCGTGGAATCCAATTGGCGCGTCGCGCGCCGCGAATGACCTTCCCACGCCCCCGAGTCCGAACAGTTTAGGCGCCTCGGAGGTGGAAAAGGTCCTGGCGGCGTTGCTGCTTTTGGTTCCAGTCTGGCTGGTCTATTTCAGTCAGGCCCGGTTCGAGGAGCGCGGATTGGAGGCGGCCCTGGAGTCGTGGCCCATTCTGGCAAGCACGGTGATGGTGTTCCTCATCGGCCTGGGTGGCCGGTTGTTCCCGGCTTATTGGGCGGCCGGTTACCACTCCTGGCCCCGGAGTCAGTTCCGTTTGTTTGACGTAATGCTGAGCGAGCTGGAAACGGCGGGACGTCCGTTCCACCAAACCACTGTGTGGATCGCCACAGTGATTGTTGTCGCGCTCCAGGTGTTGCATTACCGCGCGGCCTTCGCGGGGTGGGAATGCAGCCTGCTGGTCCTTTTGGAGGCCGCGCTGGCCGTGGCGTGGTTCTTCGAGGGCAGGGACCGCGACTCCATGGCGGCCCATTACCTGATGCAAGTCTGCGCGGCGGCCTGCCTCGTATCCATCCGCCGCCAGTTCATGCTGACGGCCGGTTGGTGGAATTATGAATACGATGTCTGGGCGAGCCTGGCTTTTTCGTTGGGGCTTGCCGGGGCCAAACAAGCCCTGGACCTGCAACCGCGCGCGCTGCGGGTGCCGATGCTCACGACTCTCTGCGCGCTGCCGGTGGTCGCGCTGGCCTGGGTGTGGTTTCATCGCCTGGACGTCAACCTGGCGTTGATGGTGGTGGGAGTGCATAGCGTCCTGTTCACCTTTCTGGGCAAAGACAACCGGGAATCGCCCTACAACATTCTGGCGCTGGGCGGGTTTGTGGGATTCATCCTGCTGATGTTCTATTCCAAACTGCAACTGCGCGTGCTCCATGCTTACATCATTCCCGTCGGCTTGGGTGTGCTGGTGCTTCAGGAACTCTTCAAGAACCGGATTCGGCCGGAGGCGCGGAACTGGATCCGGCTGGTCACCTTGATGGCGATGATGGCCAGCACAGGCTACTACGCGCTGGCCGACACCAGCCACGCCATCACCTTCAACATGACCATGATTCTCCTTTGCCTGTTGTCCATGGGATTGGGGAGCGTGCTGAGGATTCGGCTCTATCTGGCTCTCGGCTTTGCCGGGTTGATGGTGGACCTGGTGTCACTCCTGTACAAAGTCCTGGTGCATATGGAGCGTAGCGCGCGAATGACCGTCGTAGGCAGCCTGGTGCTGTTGATTGGCGCTATCTTGGTCTTTGGCGCCATCTATTACAAGACCAACAAAGCGCGCATTGACGCCCTGGCCAGCCGATGGCGGCTCAAGCTGGCCCAGTGGCAGTAAGAACTTCGGATGCTGTTCAAAAACTGCGGCCATGACGCAAAGGCCGCTGAGTGGTATGACTTGAATCCGGCGTGAATTTCGCCGGCTTTTGTGCAAAACAGCCTAACAGCGCAATTGCAACGACAATTCTTTGCAGCAGTCGCAGCCGCATCGGCGCTGAAAACACGAAATGACTTTCTCACTTCTTTCTCACTTTTCCAACCTGGGTTCAGGCTTCGCGAGCTTCCAGAAATGAGATTATTTTGAGGTGCCAGGTTCGCCTTTTTGCGATTTTTGCATTGCCGGTGAGGCGGCTGCTTTGCCGACGCCAGCGTTGCAGCAGGGAAATGATTCGCTTGTGCTCTCGATTCTGCTCTAAAACTCCTCGTCATGCCAGAACCGACCTCAGGATCGTCATTGGAAATCGTCGGATTGGACGAAGAGACGGGGCGGCGGCGTGAAACCGGGTGGCTCAATTCCCCTTGTCGGCTTCCACAACGAGGAGGTCGAGCGGTTCGACGCCGGGATTGAGCCCCAGGCCGAGTTGCTCAGTCAAGCTCTGCTTGATGGCGTCGCTCTCCGGCGTGCCAATGTCGAGGGAGATGTCAAATTTCCCGGTCAGACCGCTTCGGTCAATAATCGGTGGATCAAAGTATCTCTGCAGGGAGCTAACCAGGTAGGAGATCGGCACATTATTCAAGTGCAATGTCGCTCCCCCGAAGAAGCCGCCACCCCCTCTGGCCGTTGCCTGGCTTGGTTGAAGTCCGGCAGCGCCCGCTTGACGAAGCGTGAGCAGGAGGACATTCGTGGGCCGGGATTCGATGTGCGCGGCGTAGCCGAGCTGACTCTTGATCTCCGCCTGCAATCGCGCTTTGGTTGCGTCCGGGCCGGTCATGAGGAGGTCGAAGCCGCCCGCCGGCGCGCCTGCCGGAAGGACCAACTTATAGACATCCACATCGAAGGCTGTGGCCATGAGTTCAGTGAAGGAAATGTTGGGCCCGAGAACTTGCAGTTGGCTGTTCCCGCCCGTTGGCGCGCCCCCTCCTCCAATGAATCCCCCCGGTAATCCTCTTCTGCCTTTGATCCCGAATTTACCTCCTCGATGATCGCTGGGAAAACGCGTCGGACGGAGAATCAATGCCGGCGGGAGCATCGCCAGGTCACTTGATCTGCTGATGGACCAGACATTCTCGTCAATGACGAGAGAATTAGTGCTGATCTGTGCTTTGGCCATCCCGTCGGTTAGCTGGCGGAGCTGGGCCACCTCATCGCGCAGCCTGACTGCCTCATTTCTCAACCTGGCGAGTTCGAGCGCTTGCTTTTCTGAAATTGACGTTTGATCGCCGCCTTGCGCTACGATATCGGAAGGCGGTTGGCTCTCCGTCGAGAGCGGGCTTGAGGGAACTGCCTCCTTGGCGGCTTGCACCATGAGAAGGTCGAGCGGTACCGTGCTTGGGGAGAGCGTCAGGCCAACCTGATCGGATAACGCCTGGGTGAGAGCCTCCCGCTGTGTTGTGCCGGCCTCCCAGGTGACGTTGAGTGAAACGTCGTAATTTCCAGTCAGACCGGTTCGGTCAACAATGGGTTGTTGAAAGAAGGACTGCAGGCCTTTGACCAAGTTGGCGATGGAAGTGCTCGGATAACTCATCCTCATCGAGCCGCCGCCCCCGCGTCCGCCGAACCCGGCCCCGCCGCCAATACCACCACCGACTGCTCCGGCGGTTGACGCGGCGGGCAGAAGTCCGGTCGCGCCTGTCTGGCTGGGAGTGAGGAGGAGGACATCTGTGGGACGCGATTCGGTGTGCGCCACGTAGCCCAGCCGGCTCTTGATCTCCGCCTGCAGTTTCTCTTTGGTTGCGTCCGGGCCGGTCATGAGGAGGTCGAAGCCGTCAGTGGGCGCGTCGGGTGGAGAAACCACGCGATTGAGGTCCACCGCGAAGGCCTTGGCCAGCAATTGCGTCAGGGAAATGTTGCGAGCGAGGATTGGAATGGTTCCATTGCCGCCGGTGGAGGCTGCCCATCTTCCGAAAAATGGTCCCTCTCCTATTTCTCCACCGGATCCGCCTGAAAGTGCGCCGCCACCACCACCAGCTCCACCAGAGCTGGCAAAATGCGTCGGTCGGAGAATGAAAGCCGGCGGGAGCGCTGCCAGGTCATTCGAGTTGTTAATGAACCAGACAGATTCACCAATACCGGGAGGATTGGTGGTGGATTGTGCTTTGGCCAGAAAGTTGCTCAATCGGCGCAGTCTGGAATCCTCCACCCGCAGCCGGCCTACCTCATCGCGCAGCCGGGCAAGTTCACGCACTTCTTGTTCTGAAAGCGACGTTTGGGCGCCGGTTTGGACTGCGACATTGGAAACCAGTTGCTGGACCACCGGGAGCGGGCCTGATTGAGCCGTCTGCCGCCTCAGCGTTTGATCCTCCTGGGCGATAGCCCTGTTGACGACCACCGTGCCGCCGGTGGCGAGAAGGGCCGCGGCCGCGACGAGCGCGGCGGCCTTTAGTTTTGCAATGGTCATAAGCTTTAATGCTTCCTTGACAAGGGCCAGGGTGGAAACCGAAATGGCCGAACCCTTGAGAGCCATTGCGGGAATTGCCGCCACCAGCCCGGGCGGGGCGGCTTGGACGGCCTTGGCGGAAATCGCGCCGGCGATGATTGCGGTGGTGTAAAAGACGCGGTGTTTGGCAAAGAATTTGCGCAGTTTTTCCAGTGCGCGGCGGACGCGTTTGCGGGCGGTGTCTTCGCCGGCGCCCAATTTGTTTCCCACTTCGGCGAGGCTTTTGTTTTCGAAGAACCGCAGCAGCACGGCATGGCGGTCGGTTTCGTTGAGTTGCGCCAGG
>JBEKUQ010000283.1:0-4708 GCA_049514835.1 Verrucomicrobiota bacterium
GGCAACGGATGCTCTTCAACGCGTGTGATCCAACGGCTGGCCGGCCTCTCTTTCCAGGACGGCCGGCTCTGACGACAAAAACTCCGCTGACCGCACGACCGCCAGTCTACACAACTCATGTTACAATCATTTGACGAACTGGAAACGATCCTGTGAATTCACCCGCCGCCAAAGCCGGGGAGGCGCGGCTGAAAAAGCCGCCATGGCGTCCAGCCGCTGAAGTCGATGTGCCCGGTGCCAAAACATCGCCGGTCAACGCCAAAACAGAGGTGGCTGCGTTTAACTCAACGCCGGCCTTGGCGGGCGTGCTTGTTCGCTACAACCTCAACGAAATTCAGGGTGGGAAGACACATCGGGCCGTGGCCTGAGCGTGCCGTCACCATCAAGAAATCCCAACCGCTGTCTGCGGTTCATTGTGCCATCGAGCACCCCCTTTCCCGTGAGGCTATTTCGCGAATTACGGAAGAGAGGACGCCGAGGCCATGCATTTCAGGCGAATCAATTCGTCACTGCTGGGATCCTGAACTTTCCAGTGTTCCCACCGCTTCACGCTCGCTTCGCCAACCCGCAGGAACCCTGCAAATTGTCGCTGGCTCATCTTTAGGGACAGCCGCAGCGCCTTGATTTCCTCGCTCGTCAGCAAATTGTGCTTTTCGCGATAAGCATCGGCCGTACGGCGGCCCAGTTCGTCCATCTGTTCTTCGGCCAGCGCCCGCCAACCGCACTGCTTGCATTCCATGACCGGCGACGTGACTTTAAACGTCTCTCCGCGAAACTCTTGTTCCACTACGGCGTCAGGTTTTAGAACAAAATCTTCGCTTTCGCATTTCAGGCAAATCATACGTCAAATCTAATGCTGCGGACGATCTTCGTGAACATCCACATGAATATACCACCAATCGCCTTTCCTATCCCGCCTCATAGCAAACTTTAAAAACATCATTTTGCCTTGGGATGGGCTTCGCCAGCGGTAGGGCCAAAGCTCCATGTTTTTCATTTGCTCGTCGGTCGAGCGACGAGGAGGGTGACCACCAAGATGACAGTAACAATCTGGTGGCTTGGCATTGATGATCTCTTGCATTAATCTCGGCAGAACTTCCCACAATTCCGTTTCGCTGGAGATTTCCAAGGCGTCGAAGTCGCTCAATAAGTGCTTGGTCACCCCCAAAACACGCCGATTTGCTTGTATTGCCCAGAGGGCGTCTTGAACCTTTTTGCAAATCTCGTGGGCTGAAGGGCGATTGGAGTCGCTGGGTGCTGCCATTTGCAGTCCTTTTCACGTTCGGTATCATATGATACCAATATCGGTTCGTCAATGATTTTCATTTAGCACGCGCCTCGAAATATATAAGTGATTTGAAATCAACGACTTGCATTGCTTTATTGTTTACTTCTGCACGCCGTTTCGGCCTCCATCCAGAGCAGGCTCCCTTGGTTTGGTGCATGTTCCGGGAACTTCGTCATTTGACCATTATAACCACTATGTGAGTTGCGGGCAGCTCACTTCACCACCAGGGTGCAGGCCTGGCTCTGCAGGTCCGACCGCAGGCAGGTCCTCATGTAGTCAACAATTTGGTCGCTCAAATCCTGGCAACGCGGGCTCCAGCGGTGGACCCCGGCCAGCCGTTTGACGCACGGGCGCAGGCCGTTGAAGCGCACGAGTTGCGGGGATGCCCCGAGCTGGCGTTTGAGTTCCTGGCGCAAGTGGGGGAAGAAGAACAGTTCGCAGTTTTCGCCCGCGCTTTTCACCAGCTCGGGCAACTGGGAATCGAGCACGCGCATCGAAACCGGGTCCGCGTCGGCGAAAAGGCTCAGTCCCACGGCGCGCAAGGCGCGTTCCAAGGCGGCGGCAAATTCGGCCACGGTGACGCATTCGCGGTGCAACTCGTGCTTGAAAAAATACAGCACGGCGGCGGCGGCGTGGCGGATCAATTCCCGGTCAACCAGATCGGTGGTGTCGCCAATCAACTCCAGCGTCACCCACTCGGCCGAACAGGGGACCTGCTGGCCGTATTTGGTCTGGAACATCAAACAGTTCTTTTTAAGGCGCATCATGTTTTGCCTCCAGGTTTTTGACTTCCCGCACAAACTCGGTCGCTTCCTCGAACCGCCGATAGACGCTGGCAAAGCGCACGTAGGCCACCGGGTCTATTTTGCGCAAGCCCTCCATGACCCGTTCCCCGATGGCCATGCCGGGCACTTCCCGGTCGTATTTGTCCGTCACTTCGTCCACGATCTGTTCCACCAGGTCGGCGATGACTTTGGGACTGATGGGCCGCTTTTGGCAGGCCTTCTTGAGCCCGGCCAGCAATTTGTCCCTGGAAAACTCCTCGCGCCGGCCGTCGCGCTTGATCACGACCAGCCCTTCGTGCTCGATCTCCTCATAAGTCGTGAAGCGATGCTGGCACTTCAAGCACTGCCGGCGGCGGCGAATGGTTGAACCTTCGCGCGACGCGCGGGAATCAATCACCTTGTCGTCCTGATTAGCACATTTTGGGCAACGCATAAGTGCGGTTGAAACCACTAGGTAATGTGTCTGCGCTCTTGTTACCAACAAAGGGTTGTGGCGTCAAGCATCTTTTTTCAGGGTTTTTCGGCGGTCCCGTCTTGCCGCCTGTTCAACAATTCCGGCCGGATTGGCTGGACTTCGAGACCACAAGGTGGTTTAATGGCCGCGGCAACTCGGGAAGAGGACATGGCCGCTTCTTTCCACTTTGGAAAAGATGCGCCATGAAACCAACGAGGGCCGGGCCATCGCCCGGCAGCAGTAGGATGGAACGAAGTCTGCTTGCGGGAAAACGGGGGGGGCCTTCATCTGCGCCTCCTCTTGAACGCGAAAGAACTGAATATGAAAATGAACAAAAGCGCGGCAAAGGCCGCCCTGAAACCAAACGAGAAAGCAACCGTAAAGACCAACACGACCGCCGCCGCTGGCGCAAGCGCCACCGGCATAAAGCCCACAGGCTCAAGTGCTTCCGGCACAATCGGAGCACCGGCAAGTCTCGGCGGCGCAAGAGCCTTTGGCGCCAGCATCGGCAGTCCCTCGGTTCCCCGCGCCGTGGCGCCAAGTCTGGCAAGAACCGCACCGGCACCGGTTGAAAAAGTAACCGTCAAGCCAGGCACAACAAGCCCCGCCGGCATCAGCGCCGCAAGCTATGGTTCTGCCGTCAAGACCACGCCCACGCCAAGCCCCGTCGGCGCAAGCCCCGTTGTCAAGACCGCCGCGGCGCCAAGCCCGGCCCTCGCCAGCGTGGCAAGGACAAGCGCCCCGGCGGCCAGCCCGGCGCTGACCACCATTGAGGTCAAACGGGATGTCGGTTTTGGCAACGCCATCTTCATGCGCGGCCAGGGCAACGGCTTGACCTGGGAACGCGGATTGCCCCTGATCTGCGTGGATTCCCAGACATGGCGTTGGTCGGGATTGGCGAAAGACCCGATCACCTTCAAGTTGTTGATCAACGACAAAATCTGGTCCTCCGGCAGCGATCTGATGGTCAAGCCGGGCCAGAAATTGGAAGTGGCCCCGGAATTCGCCTAAGCTAATTCCGGCAGTCATTAGGGTCTGAGGCAACGATCCGCCCCCCTTGCGCCAGCGCGAGGCGGGAAAGGGTGGGGTTTTGCCTGCATTTGCCAATAACAGGCTTTGCTATTTTCGGAACCTGAGCCACATACTGACTGCATGAACGTGTCGCTCACGAAGGAATTGGAGAAGGTGGTCGAGGAAAAAGTCAACAGCGGTTTCTACAACAACGCGAGTGAAGTGGTTCGCGACGCCCTGCGCCGCGCCTTCACAGAAATCCCGGGGCCAGACTTGGAACTGGACACCCCGGAGTTGGCCGCGCTGGTACAGCAAGGAAGGCGCAGCCGCCACGTTTTGCACAAGAAAGGCGACATTCGGAAAGTGCTGGCAAAAGTCCGTTCCCGTTTTGGACAATGAGCCGGTCCATAGGTTCTTCATGGCGGCGGTTACTTCATTTTGCATTCTGCATTTCTTATAGGAACTGCGGATGTTGTTGCAGCTTTTCCCAAGTGGCCGGCGTGAGCGGCGCCTGGCGATAAACCGGCTCCCGCATCGGCTCGGCGCTTCGGGACCGCCGGGCGCGTTGCAGCCAGGCGCGAGGCAGCAGTTGATCCAGCAGCGCCGGCGTGTTGGCCGCGATGGTCGTTTCCTCCTTCTCCCCGGTGGCGTGGCCGATGCCGACAAAAAAACCGGCCAACAGCAGCGTGACCCGCAACATCGTGCTGCGCGAATAGGTGGGCATGGCGCAGGGACGCGCCGGATCCAGCCGGCGAAACAAATCCGCGAATAACGGCGCGCTCCACATCGCCGGATTCTTCGCCGGCGAAAACGCGTCAAACATAATGGCGTGCGGCGCCGGAACGCGCGGGGCGCGCCGCAGGAAATCGGGAAAATCGCCCGGTTGCCATTCCCAGCGCGCCGCCTGCGCCCCGTTGCGGAAGGCGGCGCGACCGTTGTCCAGAAAATCCCGCGCCGGCCCGCGATAACGCTCCACGTAGCCGAGGTCCGCCGCGTGCTCCAGGGCAAACCGCAGCGCCTCGGTGGTGCGGTCAAAACTCACCACGCGCAGCGGGCAGGCCAGGTCCGCCGTCGCGCCGAAGAGGGCGAGCACGTTGCCGCCCCCTCCCAAACCGACGTCCCAGACGACAAACTCGCCGTCGTGATTTTGCAGCCGCTCCCGCAGCTTCA
>JBEKUQ010000284.1:0-4697 GCA_049514835.1 Verrucomicrobiota bacterium
TCGCTTTCCGCACCATCGCGCCGAGATTCTCCTCGCGCACGTTGACGGGAGTGATCGGGCCGAGTTTGGCGGCGAGCGCGAGTTTCGGCGGCTGCACATCGGTGATGAAGACGCGGCTGCATCCGCCCGCCAGCGCGGCCAGCGCGGTGACCATCCCAATCGGGCCGGCGCCCAGCACCGCTGCGACGTCCCCGGGCTTGAGCCGGTCCTTGCCGGCCGCGTGCATGCCGACGGCGAGCGGCTCGACCATGGCGCCTTCGCCGAAGCTCACATTCTCCGGCAGGCGGAAAGTGAACGCGGCCGGATGGACGACGGTCGGGCGCAGGCAGCCATGCACCGGCGGCGTGGCCCAAAAACGCACCGCCGGATCGAGATTGTAGAGTCCGAGCCGCGTCGCGCGGCTGTTGGGGTCGGGGATGCCCGGCTCCATGCACACCCGGTCGCCGGCGCGCAGCGTCGTGACCGCCGGGCCGACTTCTTCGACGACGCCCGCGGCCTCGTGTCCGAGCACCATCGGCGCGCGCACGACGAACGGCCCGATCGCGCCGTGCTGGTAGTAATGCACGTCGCTTCCGCACACCCCGACGGTGTGAATGCGGATTCGCACATCGTGCGGGCCGAGCGGCTCGGCGATTTCGATCTCGCGTAGATTGAGGTGACGGGTGGATTCGAGGACGAGGGCTTGCATGGCGTGTGAGGTTGCAATTATGGGCCGCTGGCACGGCCGTCGGCACCGTAGATCGACCGTTTCGGAAGAGGCCTCTTCATGGTTTGAAAATCCTCCGGGCGAAATCGTGGAGCGACTTTCTCCAGACCTGCCACTCGTGCGCGCCGGGGAACGAGGCAAACTCCACGTTTAATCCGTGCGATTTGAAATCCGCCACCGCCTCGGGAATCTCAATGGCACTCGACATCCGGCTAATCGTTATCATAAATTGCTCATCGAGCGATGAGGGAGCAGGACTTGCTCTATGTGATTGGTCCAGCTTGATAGGCCCGGACCGGATCAAACGCAACAAAAATCCGGATGGGCGCCACCCAGTTTTCAGAGTGGACTTCCGCGGGCAGCAACGCCACATTGTCCGATGCAACTCAAACTTTTCTGGTTGCGGGGAACAGGGATGGCAGCGCTGGCGATGGCCGGTGCGGCCGGCCTCCGGGCGGACGATTGGCCGCAGTGGCTTGGGCCGGAGAGGGACAGCGTCTGGCGCGAGACCCGCATCGTCAACTCATTTCCGGCCAGCGGTTCGCCGGTGGTCTGGCGCACTGCCATTGGCTCCGGCTATTCCGGCCCCGCCGTGGCCCTGGGCCGGGTCTATGTGCTCGACCGGCAGGTTGCCAAAGCCTCGGCTCCGGCGACAAACGCGCTGGAGCGCACTGGCATCCCCGGCGCCGAGCGGATTATTTGTCTGAATGCGGACGATGGCAAAGTGCTGTGGCAGCGCGAATACAACTGTCCTTACACCGTAGCCTACCCTGCCGGCCCGCGCACCACGCCCGTGGTCAGCGAGGGGAAGGTTTTCTCGCTCGGGGCGGAAGGCAATTTGTTCTGCCTGGACGCGGCGACGGGAGATGTCGTGTGGTCGCGGGATTTCAAAGAGGACTACAAAATCAAGACGCCGATGTGGGGCTTCGCGGGAAACCCGCTGCTGGAGGGCAACAAACTGATTTGCCTGGCCGGCGGCTCCAACTCGACGGTGGTCGCTTTGGACAGAAACACCGGCCGGGAAATCTGGCGGGGGTTGAGCGCCAAGGAGCCGGGCTACTGTTCGCCGGTGATCTTCCAGGCGGGCGGCGTCCGGCAACTGATCGTCTGGCATCCCGAATCGGTCAACTCGCTGGATCCGGAAACGGGCCAGGTTTATTGGTCCTTGAAGTCGTCGGAACCGGTTCGGGCCGGCATGACCATCGCGACGCCGCGGCAAATGGGCGACTGGCTTTTTCTGACTTGTTTTTACAACGGGTCGTGGATGCTGCGGCTGGATGCCTCCCAACCGGCCGCGGCGACGGTTTGGCAAAGCCAGCGGGTGAGCGAAGTGAACACCGACGCGCTGCACTCGACGTTGAGCACGCCGTTCCTGCAAGACGGATATATCTACGGGGTTTGCAGCTACGGCCAGTTGCGCTGCCTCAAGGCGGCCAGCGGTGAGCGGGTTTGGGAAACCCTGGGCGCGACCACCGACGACGGCAAGCCCATGCGCTGGGCCAATGCCTTTATTGTCAAGAATCAGGACCGCTTCTTTCTCTTCAACGAAAAGGGCGATTTGATCATCGCCCGGATGACGCCGCAGGGCTACGAGGAGATCAGCCGGGCCCACGTCATTGCGCCGGCCAATCGCGACACCGGCCGCGCGGTGGTCTGGTCGCATCCCGCCTTCGCCAACCGGCGGATGTACGCGCGAAACGACCAGGAAATCCTCTGCGTGGATTTGGCCCAAAAATGAGCGGGCGGGGCCGGGGCGAATGCGGCAGCCATCGGTGCTTTGCCCAGATTCATGAGCGATGTGCTTGTGGACTCATCCGGAAGGTGATCTGGGAATGTTGAATTTTGAATTGTGAATGGTGAAAAAGAGGAATCCGTCGGCGAGTCGCCGGCGGAGACGACCGAGTCGGTCGTGCCACCCAAAAGTCGCTGATGATTGCGCCGGAAATCGGCCGCTTCTTTTTTGCTGGTTTCCCCGGCGCGGCCCGCTACCATGGCCTGGTTGAATGACCGATACGCCCTGCTAAAAACGCCGCCTACTGCTATGTCCTTGAGATTGGAAAGGGTCCGTGAACTTCTGAAACGCAAAATCGGCGAGGTCATCCGCCGCGAACTCCCCGTCAATGAAGCCGGCTTGATCGACGTCAACGACCTGCAAGTCGCCGCCAACTTGAAAAATGCGACCGTTTATATCGGCATCCTCGGCGGCAAGGCGCAAAAGGAAAAGGGCATGCTGTTGCTGGAAAAAAACCGCGTCCGCATCCAGGGCCTGGTGGCCAAGGCCGTGGTTCTGAAATACACGCCGCGGCTCAGATTTGTGCTGGACGAGTCGGTCGAACGCGGCAACCGCGTCCTTAAAATCATCGAGGAACTGGAAATCCCTCCGGCCTCCTCATGAAACCCCATCCCAAGATCATAGACCGGATTCTGGAAATGATCCGCCAAAGCAACACCGTCTGCGTGGCGGGCCATATCCGGCCGGACGGGGATTGCATCGGCTCGCAACTGGCCCTGGCCCTGGCCCTGCTCCGGCAAGGCAAGGAGGTGGTGTGCTGGAATGAGGATCCGTTGCCGCAAAAATACGCCTTCCTGGATCCCGGCCATCTGGTGCAAAAACCCAAGGGCAGCCCCAAATTTGACCTCGTCATCGCCTTGGATTGCGCCAGCCTGGAACGCCTGGGCGCGATCGGCCCGGCCACGCGGCGTCACCAGCAGCTTGTCAATATTGACCATCACCAGAGCAACACCCGCTATGGCGATTTGAATTGGATTTCCGCCCGCGAGGCTTCCACCGGCGAACTGGTCTTTCGCCTCCTCCGCGTGGCGGGGTGGCCCATCACCGCGGCCATGGCCGATTGCCTTTTCACCGCCGTTTCCACCGACACGGGCAGCTTCCAATATCCCACGACCAAACCGGTCACCTACCACACCGCCGGCGAACTGGTCAAATTGGGCGCGAACCTGGAGACCGTTTGTCACCAGGTCTATCAATCCTTTCCCCTCTCCCGCGTGCGCCTCCTCAAGCATCTCTACAATCATTTCCATCTCACGTGCGATGATCAAATCGCCTACCTTTGGCTCAAGAACGGCGATTTCGCCCGCACCGGCGCCGACCGGGACGACACCGAGGGCCTCATTGACCACCTGCGCGCCTTTGAACCGGTCGTCGTCGCCTGCATCTTTGAGGAAATCGAACCGGGATTGACCCGCATCAGCCTGCGCTCCAAATCGGACCACGTGAACGTCAACGACATCGCCGCCCAATTCGGCGGCGGCGGCCACCGCGCCGCCGCCGGGGCGCGCATCCCCGGCCGGCCCCTTTCGGTTCAGCGCCGCGTCATCGGCGCCATCCGCAAAGCCCTCGCCTCCCCGCCCTGATTTTCCATGCACCAGTTTGATTCATTGGACGGCGCGGTCTTGATTGACAAACCGGCCGGCCCCACTTCCCACGACGTGGTGGACGCCTTTCGCCGCAATTTCGCCCTCAAGAAAGTCGGCCATTGCGGCACGCTCGATCCCGCGGCGACGGGCCTGCTCGTTCTCGTCTTGGGCCGCGCCACCAAGCTCTCCGAAAAACTCATGAGCGACGACAAGGTTTATGAAGGCTGCGCCAAATTTGGCGAAACCACCGACAGTTACGACGGCGACGGCGAACTGGTCGCTTCCCTGCCCGTGCCGCCCATGACCTTGGAGGAGCTGAATCAGGCCGCGGCCTCCTTCCAGGGCGACCAAATGCAGACGCCGCCCATGGTTTCCGCCGTGAAAATCAAAGGCGTGCCTCTTTACAAAATGGCGCGCAAAGGCCTGGAAGTGGAGCGCAAACCCCGGCTCATCCATGTTTACAGCTTCCGGTTCACCAGCTATGCCGAGCCGCTGGGCTGGTTCCGCGTCGCCTGCACCAAGGGCACCTACGTCCGCGCCCTGGTCCATGAACTGGGCCGCAAGACCGGCCCCGGCGCCCATCTCGCCTCCCTGCGCCGCGTCCTTTCCGGCA
>JBEKUQ010000285.1:0-4665 GCA_049514835.1 Verrucomicrobiota bacterium
TGACCTGCAACCGGGTCCTGATCATGCGCGAGGGCAGAATCCTGGCCGCCGATTCGCCGGAGAATTTGCAGCAAAGCATGGGCAGCCACGGCCAGATCATCGCCGAGATCGCCGCCCCGCTGGCCGATCTGAAAAGCTGCTGGGAGCAGATGGCCGAAGTGGCCGATTACGATATTGTGGCCGCCGAGGGCGAATATCACCGCTGCTCCCTGACGGCGGCCAACGGCGCCGATTTGCGCGCCCGCATTTTCGAACTCGCCGCCCAGCGCGGCTGGAAATTGCGCGAACTTTCCCGCCGCCGCTATTCGCTGGAAGACATTTACATCCGGCTGACCCGGCCGCAAAGCGAGGAGGAGAATTCCTGATGCGGGCCTACCTGACTCTGACCCGGCGCGAACTGGCCGGCTTCTTTTTTTCCTGGATCGGCTACGTCGTCATCGCCGGGGCCGTCTTCCTCATGGGCATGAGCTTCGTCCTCCTCCTGGTTAAACTCCAACTCGTCCCCACCCTTGCGCCGGTCACCGAGTTGTTTCTCCGTTCGGATTTCCTCTGGCTGATCCTGCTCTTCTCCGCCCCCGTCATCACCATGCGGCTTTTCGCTCTGGAAAAATCTTCCGGCACCTTTGAAACCCTCATGACCACTCCGGTCAGCGACCTGGCGGTCGTCCTCGCCAAATTCAGCGCCGCCCTCCTTTTGTTCTGCATCGCCTGGCTGCCGCTGCTGGGCTTCATCGTGATTCTCAGTTATGCCGCCCACGATCCGACCTTTCTGGATCCAGGCACGGTCGCCGCCACGTTTTTGGGACTCTTCCTCCTGGGAACCCTTTACATGAGCCTGGGCTGCTTTGCCTCCTCCCTGACCAGCAACCAAATCGTGGCCGCCGTCATCGCCTTCGCCTTCGGCCTCGGCCTTTACATCCTCAGTTTCGCGGCCGACCGCCTGGCGGTGGACAAGACCTGGGCCGCCGCCACCCTCAACTATATCTGCCTGCGCAACCACATGGAGGACTTCGCCCAGGGGGTGGTGGACACCCGCTGCCTGGCCTTCTACTTGACTTCAAGCGCCTTCTTCTTGTTCCTCACCCATCGCGTGGTGCAAAGCCGCCGCTGGAGATAACATGCCGCCGCCCGATTCCCATCCTTCCGGTTTCTCCCAAGGCCGCCGCTGGCTGACCACTCTCAACCTGTTCCTGGCCACCGCCGCCATGCTCGCCCTGGTCGTCCTGCTCAACTATCTGGCCGACGGCCATTTTAAACGCTTCTTCTGGGGCGGCGCGACCAATGCCAAACTCTCCCCCTCCACCTTGCGCGTCCTCAAATCCCTGACCAATGACGTCACCGTCACCATTTTCTACCGGCACAAGGCCGACGTTTACACCATGATCGGCTCCCTCCTGGCCGAATATCAGCACGCCAACCCCGCCCATCTTCGCGTGGCGGACCTGGACTACATCCGGTCCCCCGCCGAGGCGCAGATTCTGCTGGTCCGGCTTGGTCTCGACCAGACGCAAAAGGACTTCGTGGCCTTCGAGAGCAACGGCCATCGCCAGATTGTCCGCGACAGCAAGCTGTCCGATTACAATTTGAACGACCTCCTCCAACACCTGCCCGTCCGCCGCACCGCCTTCCGCGGGGAGATTTACTTCACCGCCGCGCTTAATTTCCTCAGCCACCCGGCGGACCAAAAGGCCTTTTTTCTCACCGGCCATGGCGAGCGCGATCCGTCCGATCCGTCCAATCTCGACGGCTCCGGCTACACCAATTTCGCCGGCATCCTCAAAAATGAATTGGTCTGCGACTGGCAACCCCTGGCTTTGAGCCAGACCGATTCCATTCCGGCCGATTGCAAACTGCTGATCATCGCCAGCGGCAGCCAGCACAAGGGAAACCTTTCCTCCAACGAACTGTTCCAAATCCAGGGCTATTTGAAGCACGGCAATGGCCGGCTGCTGGCGCTGCTCGACAACACCGAAGGGCTGGATCCCGTCCTCAAGGAATGGGGCGTGATGGTCACCAACCGCCGGGTCATTGATCGCTCCCCGGATGTCTGGAGCGGCGGCGGCGATTTCCTGGCCAGCCCGGCGGTGGATAATACCGGGTACATGCACCCCATTATGAGACCGCTTTTCCGCGAGCATCTCGGCATCCGCATGTTGGCCCCCCGTCCCATGTTCCGCCCCGACGCTCCCGCCGCCCACGATCCCGGCGCCCCCACCTTCACCGTGGTGGCCGCGACCACCCCCTTGGGTGAGGAACTCCCCAACGATCCCGCCCTCGCCGGCGCCGGCGCCAGCCCGCTGCCGCGGACCAATTACTTCCTCATCGCCGCCATCGAGCAAAACGTCATCAACGGCCTCGGCGGCACCCGCATCGTCGTCGCCGGCGACTCTGATTTTTTGGACGATCAAATGATTGACAGCGCCGCCAATCATTACTTCGCCTCCCAGACCCTGGACTGGCTTCTGCAACGGCCCGGGGAACTGGATCCCGCCATCGGCCCGCGCCCCATCAAGGAATACGAGCTCTTCACCTCGCAGTCGCAAAGGACCCGGCTGCGCTGGCTGTTCCTGGCGGCCATGCCCGGCTCGGTCCTTTTCCTCGGCGCCCTGGTCTGGCTGCGCCGGCGCAGTTGAATGCTTCCCGCCTGGAGACCACCGTGAACACCAAAGCCACCGCCCTCCTTCTCGCGGCTGCCGCGGTCCTCTTCGCTTTCGTTTATTTTGTCGAACGCCCCATCCGCCTCGCCGCCCTCATTCCTCCCAACCGCAACGTCCTGCCAGGTTTGGACCCCGCCAAAATCACCGCCGTGCAGGTCCAGATCGCCGGCGGCGTCCGCAGCATCCGCGCGGATAAGACCAATCAAGCCTGGCAGTTGACCCAGCCCGAATCCTATCCCGCCTCCGGCCCCTTGATCGAAAACCTCCTCCTGTCACTCGCCCAGTGGGAATGGCAATCCTCCATTGACCACCCCGATTCTTGGGACCAATACGGCCTGGTGCGCGACCAATTCACCCTCCTCCTCCAGCAAGACGGCCAGGATCGCATCTTGAAAATTGGGCGCCTCTCCCCCGCCGGCGACCAGGTCTATTTGAACGCCCGCGGCAGCGACCGGATTCTCGTTGCCAACCCCGACCTCCTCCATCTCATCCCCACCGACCAGTTCCAGTGGCGCGATTTGACCGTGCTCAATCTGGCCGGCCTTCCCTTCCTCAAGCTCAAGGTCCACTCCACCAACTGGGATCTGGTCCTCCAACGCGACGCCACCAACGGCCTTTGGAAAATGACCAAGCCCATCGAAGCGCGCGCCGACACCCCTAAAATCAGCGATTGGCTCGCCCAGCTCCAGGCCCTGCGCGTCCAGCGCTTCCTCCCGGACGACGCCCGGGAACCGGAGGCCTCCGGCCTCCCCGGCCCTCCCCCCACCCAGCAATTAGTATTGACTTTCCTGCGCGACTCCGGCGACAGCAACAAGGTCCTCGAACTGCAGGTCGGCAACAGCCCCGCCGCCCGCACCAACCGCGCCTTCGCCCGCCGCCTCCAGCCCCCCGGCCTCATCGAGATTGACAATGCGCCCCTCCTGCCCTGGGAAGGCGACTGGACCAATTTTGTGGACCGCCATCTCCTCAGCCTTCCTCCCGACCTCATCGGCGCCATTGCCGTCTCCGGCGCCGGCCTCGAGAAATTCACCGTGCAAAAAGCCGCCGACGGCCCCTGGAGCGTCCACTGCGCCGGCGGCGAAACTTTCCCCGCCGATCCATTGCTCATGAAGGAGTGGTTCTTCGCCCTGACCAACCTCCAGGTGGAAACCCCGCGCTCCCCCACCGCCGACAAATCCCTCTTCGGTCTCGACAATCCCGCCGACACGCTCCTGCGCTATCAACTCTTTTACCCCGCCTCCTCCGCCCAGACCAACCCCCTCATGGCCGACCTCCTCTTTGGCCGCGGCACCAACCAGCCCTCCAGAATTTTCGAAATGGGCGGCGACGAGAAATACGTCAACTCCATTGATCTGCAACAATTCAGCCTCCTCCCCAACGCCTGCTGGGAACTGCGCGACCGCGCCATCTGGCATTTCCTGTCCAACCAGGTCCTCGCCATTGACATCCATCAGCTCGGCGGCGAACTCCGCTACACCCGCGACACCAATCATCAGTGGGTCTTGCCCCACCGTTATTACAACCTCACTCCCGTCCAGCCCGCCATCGAGGAAACGCTCTATCGCCTGGGACAATTGCGCGCCATTTATTGGAGCGGTTGCGGCGACGATCATCTCGAGCGCTTCGGTTTCGACCAGACCGACTACCGGATTTCCTTCGAAATCATCAACAACGGGCATTTGGAAACCAACACCATCCAATTCGGCAAACCTTCCCCTTACCTCCATCCCTACGCCTCGGTTCTGCGCGACGGACGCCGGCTGATCTTTGAGTTTCCCGTTGATTTGTACTCCAACCTGGTGGTCAATTACCTCGCGGTTCCTGCCGCTTATCAACGCCCACAGTAGCCTATGTCCCTGGCCGCCTTTTTTAAAAGCCGCGGCGTCCGCCGTTGCCGCGCCGTCTTTCGCTGGGTGCGCATTGCCGTCTTGTTCCTCATTTTTCTCGTCGTGGCCGCCGGCGCTTATCTCCATCTCGTCGGCCTGCCCGATTTCCTCAAACGCGACCT
>JBEKUQ010000286.1:0-4660 GCA_049514835.1 Verrucomicrobiota bacterium
CCGCGGAAATCTTCCGCCGGCGCGGATTGAAAGTGAAGGCCGGCGGTTGACCGCGCGAACCATCGAGCAAGACCATGACGCCACGCACTGAAAAGCTCCGGCAGGAAAGCCTGACCGCCCGCCCTTCCATCTCGCACTAGCGCGCGGTCCTGCTCACCGAGTTCTATCAGGCCAACGACGGACGCCACTCCATTCCGGTCATGCGCGCGAAATCCTTTCTGCATCTTTGCCAGCACAAGACCGTCTATATCGGCGCGGGCGAACTGATCGTCGGCGAGCGCGGCCCGGCCCCAAAACAGACGCCGACCTTTCCGGAATTGAACTGCCACAGCGTCGAGGACTTGAAGATTTTGAACTGCCGGGAGAAGACGCATTACGACGTCACCCCCGAAACGCTGCGGGTTTATGAGCAGAAAATCATCCCCTATTGGACCGGCCGTTCCATGCGGGACAAGATGTTCGCGCAATTGCCGGCGGAATGGCACCAGGCCTATGAGGCCGGCCTGTTCACCGAGTTCATGGAGCAGCGCGCGCCGGGACACACCGTGCTGGATGGAAAAATTTACACCCGCGGCATGCTGGATTTCAAACGCGACATCGCCGGCGCCATCGCCGCGCTGGATTTCCTGCACGACGCCGAGGCCTACAACAAGCGCGAGACGCTCCACTCCTTCGACATCGCCTGCGACGCCGTCATCCGCCTGGCCGCGCGGCACGCCACGCGGGCGCGGACAATGGCGGCGGCGGAAAGCAACGCGGCCCGGCGGGCGGAGTTGCTGAAGATCGCCAAGGTGTGCGAGCGGGTGCCCGCCCACGCGCCCCGCGATTTCCACGAGGCGCTGCAGTATTACTGGTTCTGCCATCTGGCCGTGATCACCGAGTTGAACGGCTGGGATTCCTTCAGTCCGGGCCATCTGGACCACCATCTGCTCCCCTTCTACCAAAAAGGATTGGCCGAGGGCACCTTGACCCAGGAGAGCGCGCGCGAATTGCTCGAGTGCTTTTTCATCAAGTTCAACAACCATCCCGCTCCGCCCAAAGTCGGCGTCACCATCGCCGAAAGCGGCACTTACACCGACTTTGCCAACCTGAATTTGGGCGGTCTCCTGCCCGATGGATCGGACGGCTCCAATGAGGTGTCGCATCTGTTGCTCGACATCGCCGAGGAGATGCATCTGCTCCAACCCAGCAGCAACATCCAGCTTTCCCGCAGAACCCCCGACGCCTTTCTCAACCATGCCTTGCGCGTCATCCGCCACGGCTACGGCTTTCCCTCCATCTTCAACGCCGATGCCGTCGTGCTGGAGCAGCTTCGCCAGGGCAAAAAACTGGAAGACGCGCGCGCCGGCGGTTGCAGCGGGTGCGTCGAGGTGGGGGCCTTTGGCAAGGAGGCCTACATCCTCACCGGCTACTTCAATTTGGTGAAGGTGCTGGAAATCACCCTGCACAACGGCGTGGATCCGATGACGGGCCGCACGCTCGGCCTGCGCACCGGAGCGCCCGATTCCTTCCCGTCGTTCCCCGCCCTCTTTGAGGCCTGGCGCCGGCAGTTCCGCCATTTCCTGGAAATCAAGCTGCGCGGCAACCAGTTGATCGAGCGCATGTTCGCCCAACTCATGCCCGCCCCTTTCCTGAGCGTGCTCACCGACGATTGCGTCAAGCGCGGCCTGGACTACAACGCCGGCGGGGCCCGTTACAACAACACCTACGTGCAGTTCGTCGGTTTGGGCAGCCTGACCGACAGCTTCAGCGGCCTGCGACAATTCTGTTTTGACAGCCCCAACGGCAAGGCGGCGGCGGCGAACAAAAAGAAATCCACCCCGCCCGCCCGCCCGCTGGCGCTGGCGGAAATGGTGGCGATTTTGGACGCCGATTTCGCCGGCCACGATGTTCTCCGCCAGCGCCTGGTGAACCGCACCCACAAATACGGCAACGACGACGACGCCGCCGATGAGATCACCGTGGAGGTTTTCAACACCTGCTTCGAGGAACTGGACGGCCGGCCCAATACCAAGGGCGGCCATTACCGCATCGAGATGCTGCCCACCACCTGCCATGTTTATTTTGGCAGCCTCATCGGCGCCACGCCCGACGGCCGCTCCGCCCGCCGCCCGCTCTCGGAAGGCATTTCCCCGGTGCAGGGCGCCGACCGCCACGGGCCGACCGCCGTCCTCAAGAGCGCCGCCAAGATGGACCACTTGAAAGCCGGGGGCACCTTGCTCAACATGAAATTCAGCCCCGCCCTGGTCGCCGCCGAGGAGGGCCTGGAGCAATGGGCCCACCTGGTGCGCAGCTATTTCAAAATGGACGGCCACCACATGCAATTCAACGTCGTCCGGGCCGGCCAGTTGCGTCTGGCCCAAAAGAACCCGGAGCAGCATCGCGATCTGATTGTTCGCGTGGCCGGCTACAGCGATTATTTTTGCGATCTCTCCACCGAACTACAGGAAGAAATCATCGCCCGCACCGAACACCAAAGTTTTTAAGCGCCGCGACCTTTGTCGCGAATTCGGGCCATTGCCCGGCCGGTCCCGTAGGGCAGGCATCTTGCCTGCCGGTTCGCGCGGCTTCCAGCCGCGCCGGAGCCTCCACACTGACACCCAGGCCGTCTTTTCGCTATGTTATCATTTAAGAGCGGTTTTCTAGTTCGTCGAACTCGGCAAAAAACGATTTTTTGAGTTCGGCAACTGAAGCCATATTCCGCCGGATGTTCCGTGATCTTTCATAAGCCAGTTCAGACCGCCAAAACAACATACTCGTCGCTTTCCAGATGCAAGCATGGAACAAGCCTTCTCGATCCGGCGCCTGCGCGTTTCCGGTTGCTTGGCTGAGGTTATCCAGAGAATCCAGTCCCGGCGCGCCATTGGTGTGATATCCGCCCACAATGCCTGCGCCAGCGGGGCAGAGGCAAGGGCGTTGCGTAGATCCAATGGCGCCCTGGTCTCCGGTTCTTCTCCGGCCCGCGTAATTTCCACCGTTACCGTGCCTCCAGCGTCTGCGCCTGCGGCATCGTGCATGGCTTTGTTAACCCTGAGCCAGTGACTTCCTTTGCCGTTTGGTTGGAGAGCGGCTCGAAATGGGAAGCCATTGATAGTTCCCTCGACCATCGTCATACCCCGTGATGGAAGCTTCGCACTCGCGTTCTTGGGCAGAGTGAGAAGGGTCCACGCTCCAATCTTCTCGGTTGCCTTAGGCCGAAACAACTTGGCACTGAAGCGAATCGTGGACTTGGTTTCTTGCAGCTTGGCCAGTTTCATCCGGGATTTCCCATTTGGGTTTCTGGCCCACGACCGGCGTGGGTGTTTTTCGTGATTTTCTTGCCTCGCCGCAGATCTGCAAATCATTTTTCCAGTCCGTTCCCGGTTCTTCTCTCGCAAATATTTGTCATCCACCCAGCTTTGGATTCTTTGTTCTAGAACTTTAATCTTGACGCCAAATCCGGCTATTCCGCCGCCGGGGAAAGCGGCGTGGCCGTGGTGAGCCGTCCGGTGCTGGCCGAAGGCCGGGTCGAGTTGCTCTGGTACCTGTAGGAGCAGAGCCTGAGCGTTGATTATCATCGCTACGGCAACCTCGGCACGCGGGCGGCGGAAAAGCGCGCCGTCGTGTTGTGAGGCTGCCGCTTGGGTGACGGGGACTTCCTCCGGCTCAAGTCCCATGCCAGTTCGCGGCTGCAAGAGTTCGGTTCGTATCCAGCTCATTGACGCAATTGTGGCCGGCAAGTCCGGCAGTGAACGATTCACAGGAGGCCGAGTTGAGATTTATTGGAAGCATGATGAGTGACCCCGCGCCAGCCCCAGGCGCCCCCGCTCTTTGACCTTTGGCGTCAGCCATTCCATTTTCCATTTTGCATTCTGCATTTCTCATTTCCCTTCTGAGCCAGCCTTTTGGCCCGCGCCCGAAACGGCGTCACTGCTCCGTCACCCTGGCCACTTCCGCCCGCGCGATTTGGCGCGCCATCACCAGCGCCTTGAATTTCCATTCCTTGCCAGGGACGAGCGAGGGCGCGTAATCGCTGGCCGTTCCCACTTTCCCGCCTGCGGCGTCGAGCAGATCCAACTCCACCCTGATGCCGAATCGCTCGCGGTTGGACTCGTTGCGCAACACGCCGACGGCATAGACCAGGTTTCCGCTCTCCGCTTTTTCCAGGCTGACGGCGCCGGCCATTAATCCGTGCCACGGATCGGGCCGCGGGGCCGGCGCGGAAGGCGCCGCCTTGGCCGCGTTGGTTTCCCCAGCGGCCGGATGTGGCGCGGGCCGATGAGCCAGGAAGTACCACGCCGCCGAGCCGCCCGCCGCCGCCACGAGGGCCAGAGCCATCCCCACAAGGATGAACTTCCTTCGCGGCGGGGTTTGTGGATTGGGGGGACTGGGGGCAGTCGTGTCAACCGTCGCGCCCAGGGTTGCTTGGAGGACGGTTTTCCAGCCGCAATGCGGACAACGAATGTTTTCGCCCAGCCTGCTGGCGGGGAACTCGATATGGCCGGCGCAGTTTTGACAGGCGCACTTAAAATGAGTTTCAGGTTCCGGCACGAACTCCCGCTACTTTACACCGCGACCCGCCCCGTGAACAAAGAGAATTGCGCCATTGAAGCCGGCTCGCTCCAATTGCCGCGCCGTGGATTTATCTGCTGCCCCGGCTTAAACTCACCAGGCGTCCCAC